>VGJA01000037.1 GCA_016867655.1 Candidatus Altarchaeales archaeon
AGTTTAACCTGGAAGAGGTTTACATGCAAGTCAGAAAGTTGGACGGCATGCAAGCAAGCGAAAGGACAGAGGATTCAAGCCCGTTGGACTGCGTGCAGGAGATACTGAAATGCGGAGTAAACGCTGTGAGATACACACAAGAGGGAGTTGAAGAGGGCGAGATAAAAATGATTGGACGGAATCTCGCAGCCTTTGGAAAAATCCTGGATTACGAAGAAGTGAAAACCCCAGAGATGAATCCAAAGGAAAGGCTGAAAATTCTGGAATACCTTGTTGAAGTGTCAAAGCGGGGGAATGCAAGCCAGTATGTGATAAAAAGCCTTAGAGACGGGAAAAAGAAAAACGTCTTTGAAATCATGGCAGACTACGTTTACTACCACGCATGCACTCTGGCAGTCTACCTGAACATCTACAAAAAGCTGGAAGAGGCGATAGCGTCAAAAGAATACAGCTTCAACCGAAGAATAGACACCTTGCTTTCCTAGAGTCTTTTTTTAGGAACAATATTCCTATACATAGCTGGCAGGATGAGTTCTCACACGCGCGAGCCCATAATCTCGGTTTTAGGCCATGTGGACCATGGAAAGACGACTTTCTTAGACTATATCAGAGGTAGCGTTGTCGCCAGAAGAGAGGCGGGAGGGATTACGCAGCACATCGGCGCCACAGACGTGCCTTTCGAAGTCGTCAGGGAGATTTGCGGCGACTTGATGAGTAAAGTAAAGGTTACGATACCCATAAGAGGGCTGCTGTTCATAGACACCCCCGGGCATGAGGCGTTCACAACCTTGAGAAAAAGAGGTGGAAGCGTTGCAGATCTTGCAATACTGGTCGTTGACATAACCGAAGGCCTGCAGCCGCAGACAATAGAGTCAATACAAATACTAAAGCAGTTCAAGACTCCTTTTGTGGTCGCAGCCAACAAAGTGGACAGAATCAACGGCTGGCGTTCAAAAATTCTGATAGAAGAACAGATTGACAGAGTCAAAGACGAGTTCTACAAAAAGTTTTACACAATAGTCGCACAGCTTTCTGAGCAGGGTTTTAACTCAGACTTGTACAGCAACATTAAAGACTTTTCCAGGGAGGTTGCTATTGTGCCGATTTCAGGCGCAACTGGGGAAGGCATTCCAAACCTGCTTTTGATGTTGATTGGCTTGTCGCAGCATTTTTTGAAAGACGAGCTTGAGATTGAAGTCAACAAGCCAGGGAAGGGAACTGTCTTGGAGGTGAAAGAGGAGAGGGGATTAGGCACTACAATAGACGTCATCCTCTACGACGGCACAATAAAAAGAGGGGACACAATAGTAGTAGGCTCCAGAAGCCAGCCGATAGTCACAAAAGTCAAAGCACTATTGAGGCCGCACTCCATGGACGAAATGCGCGACCCCAAGGAAAAATTCAAAAACGTGGACAAAGTCTACGCAGCCTATGGAGTCAAAATAGCGGCTCCATGTCTTGAAGAGGCGATAGCTGGAGCACCGCTGTATGTCGGAGGCAAAGAACTTGCAGAGCAGGTGAAAAACGAGATGGGCGAGGTAGAGTTCACAAGAGACGTCATTGGAATAGTAGTGAAAGCAGACACACTAGGCTCATTGGAAGCGCTCGTAAAGATTCTTACAGACGCCCAAATACCCATAAGACGGGGCACAATAGGAAAAGTTTCAAAACAAGATGTGGTGGAGGCCTCAACAGTAAGACAAAACAACAAATACTTGGGGGTTATAATGGCATTCAACACACCCATACTAGAAGAATCGCAGGACTTTGCCACCGCAAACCAAATCAAAATATTCCAAAACAAAGTCATCTACCAGCTGATTGAAGACTACCAAAAATGGGTATTCGAAGAAAAAGACCTGGACAAGAAGCTGAAGGAAAGAATCTCAACAAAGCCTGCAAAATTCAGAATTCTCCCCGGATTCACATTCCGCCAAAGCAAACCAGCCATAGTCGGCATAGAAGTGCTGGAAGGCACACTACAATTGAACACAAGGCTCATGAGATATGACGGAAAAATGGCAGGCAGATTGAAAAGCATGCAAAAAGAAAAAGAAAACATCCAAAAAGCCGGAAAAGGCGACAAAATAGCGGTATCAATAGACGAAGTCACAATCGGGAGACAGCTAAGCGAAAACGACACAGTATACACCTTCATACCACTGGACGAAATACAAAAGATGAAGCAGGACGAACTCACTGAAGAAGAATTAAAACTCATAAAAGAAATTAGAGAGATACAAAAGACTAAAGACTAGGTTTCCAGTTTTCGGTCTTCAGTCCTCGGTCTCCAGTTTTCAGTCTTCAGTTTTCAGAAAACGGAAAACTTCGGAAAACAGGAAACTGAAAACAGGAAACCGGAAACTGGAAACGGAAAACAGAAAACCGTGAAGACTTGGAAACCGAAAAAATGACTGACTACAACTTCGAGCTGGAAAAAATCATAAGGGAAGTAAAAAAATCCAAAGCAAAAACAGTCGGCCTCCAGCTTCCAGAAGGCTTGAAGCAAAACGCTGTTGAGATTGCAGGCCAGATTGAAAAGGCAACCAAAGCCAAAACAATAATCTACACTGACCCCACTTACGGAGCCTGCGACACAAAAAGAAAGCAGGCCAAAAAGCTGAAAATCGATTTGCTTGTGCACTTCGGGCACACCAAAATGCAGAAAACCTAAAGACAACTCAACTTCAACCCAACACGGACCCTCAACAAATCAGCATACTGCCTTTCAAAATCCTTAAGCTCGCTGAACCTTTTGCCAACGTCCCCGCCATTGACGTAGGCTATTGCCAATTCCCTGAATTTGGAGTCAAACTCCCTCTCCAAACCCAAAAGTTTATTAACACGGAAGGACTCGGCAATGCTATTTGAAACCAAGTTGATTTCCCTCAAGGAAAGGCCTAAAAAACCTTCATCCACAAAGCCAAGATGCCTCAAAACCATAACCACAATCACCGGTAGACAATAAAACTCACTGCACACAGTAAACCTCAGCCTGTCATAGAGGACACACCTATTGTTCTGATCCAAAAACCTGCAGGCGCACGAATCTTTGTCAGCCCACAGCCTCCTAAACCTTTTCACAGACTTCGGCAAATCCCACAGAAGACTGGCATCAATAAGCCTGTCTGAAGAGCTAAGTAGGCAGACCATCCTAACGCCGTTGACGTCAAAAAAGAAATTGCGCGACGATTTTAAGTAATCCAACAGTTCAACGCTTATTCTGTCTGCAGGAACCATACTATAATAATCCTCAAAGTTGCCACCCCACCCAGACACAATATCCCTCAACACCTCAAACTCGTCAGTTGAAATGGGAATCTGCGTTGAATGATCCCTGGAGAAATAACAGCACAAGGCCTTGCAGTCAGGAATGCAAGAAGAACCCTCAACCAACATTTTCTTCAAATCCTGCAAAACAGCAAACTGGTCAACAAAAAAATCATGCACCTCCAAACCCCCCAAACCACTTCTGACAGAGCTTTCAATAGCATCACTCATATAGCCCAGCCAGTAATACCTGCTCACCCTACACTCAACCCAGCGGAAAATATCCTCCTCAGAATCCCAAAACATAATAAGAAATGCGAAGACAAAAATAAATCAATATTCAGTCGTCAGTATTCAGTTTTCGGTCTTCGGTCTTCAGTTTTCGGTCTTCGGTCTTCAGTTTTCGGTCTTCGGTCTTCAGTTTTCGGTCTTCAGTTCTCAGTCTTCGGTCTTCAGTTCTCAGTATTCGGTTTTCAGTTCTTTGTATTCAAGAAACTGGGGGTGGAAGCCAAGCGTAGTGCCTAATCCAGAAAACCGAAAATGGAAAACTGAAACCTCGGAAAACCGAAAACCCGTGAAAACGGAAAACAGGAAACTGTTCATGCCTAGGGCATGAATTCCCGTAAGGGGGGAAACGGAAAACCGAAAACCCGTGAAAACCAGAAATTATCTTTCAACATTAACATAAACTTGCTCTTTAACCCCTTCAATCTTGTTCTCAGCTTTGGCGGTAACCTCCACCCCATAAGTGCCCTCAAGCGGGCTGAGCAGCTTCATTTCATAGCTCAGCCTTCTGACTTCCTTTGGGCCAACCCTGACTCCAGCCTCAACCAAGGTGCTGGAAGTGTTAGTGAAAACAAACCTTTCGTCATAAGCCCTCGCGGTGACGGCAACGCCCACGTCCTGGTCCTGCCCCAGATTCTTCACCTCAATCTGGAGGATAGTACTGCCGCCAACCTTTGTGGAACCCGGCTCGGCATAAGCCCTCAAACCAATGTTGTCCTTGACCACATAGCCGCTCTGCAGGTTCCTGAAAACCAGTATGACCACCAGTATGACGAAAAGCACTGCAAGGATGGACTTCCACCTGATTCTGGAGCCAACCTCTTTTAGAGAGTCCAACTTGGCCATATTAGTAATCTAATGTGAATATTAATAAAAATAGGTAATATACTCTAGACGGGAAGATGAAAGTAGGAATTACGGGAGGCTCAAACCTGTATAAAACACTGTTTTTTGTGGAGTCAAGAAAACAGTTGGTGGAAACGGAATACGGCAGTGCAGAAGTTTATTTGAAAGACAATGTGGCTTTCATACCCAGGCATGGAAGCCGCATGAACATTCCACCACACAAGATAAACCACAGGGCAAACATGCAGGCCTTCCAGGAGTTGGGGGTGTCCAAGATACTCGCAGTTTGCATGACGGGCAGTCTAAAGAAGAAGATAAAGCCGCCTGTGATAGTGATACCAGATGACTACGTGAGCTTCTGGAACATTCCAACTTTCTTTGACGATAGGATAGTGCACATAAACCCAATGTTGGATGAAGCATTGAGGAAGCACATAATAGAGACTGCAAGGAAAAACAAGATTAAAATCTATGACAAAGGAGTCTACGTTCAGACTCATGGGCCTAGATTTGAAACCGAGGCTGAAATCAATATACTGAAGAATTTTGGAGACGTCGTCGGGATGACCATGGCTTCCGAAGCAACATTGGCGCAGGAGTTGGGCGTGGGCTATGCGGCAGTATGCAGCGTAGACAACTACGCGCATGGAATAGCCAACAGCCAGCTGGACTTCAAGAAGATACTGGAGAATGCGACACTGCACAGCAGCAATGTGGTGAGGCTGGTCGTGAAGGCAGTAGAGGGCTTGAGATGACGGTGCTCATAAAAAACGTTTTGATGTTAGGTCTCAAGAGAAGAGATATCTACATTGAAGGAAACCGGATTAAAAAGGTTGGAAATGTCAGGGAAAAAGCAGACTTTGTCATTGATGGAAAAGACAAGGCGGCGCTTCCGGGGCTGGTGAACATGCACACCCACGCGGCGATGACACTCTTCCGAGGGTTTGCAGACGACATGGACTTCTACGAAGCCTGGCCGAAGAAAGTCTGGCCTGCTGAAGCCAGACTAACAGGCAAGGACGTCTACGCTGGCACAAAGCTAGCGTGCCTGGAGATGATTAAAACAGGGACCACGTGCTTCAACGACATGTACTTCTACCCAGAATACACGGCAAGAGCAGTCAAAGAAATGGGCTTGAGGGCAACAGTCAGCGAAGTGTATTTGGACACCAAAAGCCTGCATGTAACGCCCATAGAGGAAAAAAAGACGTTTAGAATAATTGAAAAAGTGAAAAAAGCCGGCGGAAGCCGCGTTATTCCAGCATTAGGCCCGCACGCCATATACACGGTCTCAAAGGAAAACCTCAGGCGCATAAAGGAATACTCAGACAAAAAAAACTTGCTGATGCACTTCCACCTCTGCGAGACGAGAAAGGAGAATGAAGACTGTTTGAAGCAACATGGCAAAAGGCCTGTTGAAGTCCTTGAGGAGATTGGCTTTTTAAACAGCAAGCTGGTTGCAGCACACTCTGTCTGGCTCACCAAAGGAGAAATAGGCATTCTGGCCAAACACAAGGTAAATGTAGTTCACACTCCAACATCCAACATGAAGCTTGCTGTTGGGGGAGTAATGCCCTATGAAGAGATGAGAAAAGCGGGAGTGAACGTAACTCTGGGGACAGACGGCTGCGCCTCAAACAACAACCTAGACATGTTCGAGTCAATGAAAATAAGCGCGCTACTGCAGAAACACCATTTGTGGAATCAGACAATACTGCCCGCAAGAGAAGCACTGGAAACAGCCACCACAAACGCGGGAAAAGCCCTTAAAATAGACATTGGAATCATTGGGGAAGGCATGCTTGCAGACATAATACTGGCGGACTTGAAAACGCCTGCATTGACGCCAAACCACAACCTAATTTCAAATCTAGTGTACTCGACCAACGGCAGTTGCGTTGACACAGTAATCTGCGACGGAAAAATACTGATGCAAGACAGAAAAATAAAAGGCGAGGAAAAAATACTGAAAGAGGCGGAAAAGACTGCAGAAAAAGTGATGGCAAAAACCCCATCTGGGGGAGGACACTAATGGAAAGCAAGATTAGAGTACTGGTCGTGGACGACGCAGAGCTTGTTAGATGCATTGTGAAAACCAGTTTAGACAAAACCACGGACATTGAGGTTGTCGGCGAGGCAGGAACAGGCGTTTCGGCATTAGAACAAGTTGAAAAACTCAGGCCAGACGTTGTTGTGATGGACGTGGAGATGCCAATCATAGATGGGGAGACTGCCGTCAAAAGAATTCTAGAACAGAGGTGGACTCCGATAATAATGCTCACAGGCCACGCTATGACAGACAGCAATAGAGTCTTCGACTGCCTACAATTAGGAGCAGTAGACTTCGTGCAAAAGGGAGGAGGCGCATGGCCAGAAGTCATCGGCAAACTAGAATACCAAATAAGAACAGCATCAACGCTCAAAGAGCCAGACCCAAATCACAGAAATATCATTGAAAGGAGATACGAGAGACAACTCGAAGCACACAGTTCAAAAGTATCGGCAGACATGCTGCCGCATGCCGAAGCGGCCATTGCACTAGCATCCTCGACAGGAGGAATCCAAGAAGTAAGATTCATAATGTCCATGCTCCCAGAAAACGTCAACGCTGCAATACTTGTAAACCAACACATGTGGCCGGGGTTCACGCTATCGTTTGCCCAAAGTCTTGACTGGTGCGGTCCGCCAAACGTCAAAGAAGCGCAAGACGGAGACATACTGAGAGCCGGCATGGTTTTGGTAGTTCCAAGCACGCACGACATGACCATCACTGAAGACAGAATAAAGAAGGTTAGATTAACCCCAAACACAGGAAGCTACAGACCCACAGCAGACACCCTTCTAAAAAGCATGGCACAACAGTTTGGCAGAAACGCTATGGGAATCCAACTTTCAGGATGCGGCCATGATGGGAGAGAAGGAATGCGAGCAATAAAAAAAGCTGGCGGAATAGTAATCGCTGAAAACCCTGAAGGCATCACCGCACCCTACATGCCCAAAGCAGTGATAGAAGCAGGCCTGGCAGACCAAATACTGCCACTGCAAGACATCCCGCACGCCATGAACCAGTTCATAGGAGAAAGAAGCATGAGGACGCTGCCACAGCCAAAAAGGAGGCTGACAAACTAAGTTGTTTTAACAACCTAAACCAATAATACTCAATCTAAATGAAAATCCTGTTTTTGGTGTCCTACTACACGCCATACCACAGCGGAGTAACAGAATACGTCAGAAGAATTGCGGAAGGGCTTGCAGAAAGAAAGCATGAAGTCACAGTATTAACCTCACAACACGACAAAAGCCTGCCACAAGAAGAGAAAATAAACAACGTCAATGTCAAAAGACTGCCAGTATTGTTCAAAGTCTCAAAAGGAGTCTTCAAACCAATGCTACTGCCAACCCTCTGGAAAATATCCAAAAACTATGACGTAATAAACATACACGTCCCGCTCCCAGAAGTCGGCCTATGCACGCTACTATCAAGAAACAAAAACATAATACTAACATACCACTGCGATCTGGAGCTACGCCACAGCCTGCTGGAAAAACTCATAGAAAAAATATACTACCTCTCCCTAAAGCTGGCAATCCCGCGCGCAAAAAAAATCATAGTAAACGACATGGACTACGCCCTAAACTCCAAAATAAAAAAAGCCAAAGAAAAAACAATAGAAATAACACCACCAATACCAAACTACAGCCGAAAAGACCCCACACAATTCAAACAAAAATACGGCATAAAACCAGACGAAAAAGTAGTAGGATTCCTCGGAAGACTAGTCTATGAAAAAGGCCTGGAATACCTAATAAAAGCAATACCCCACGTGCTGGAAAAAAACCCAAACACCAGATTCATAATCGCAGGCGAAGGAGAAGAAATCGCAGGAGGCAAAAAACACTCAGTCAAAGAAAAC
>VGJA01000038.1 GCA_016867655.1 Candidatus Altarchaeales archaeon
AAAAAGATAATTGCTGCTCGAAGTGTTTTATATTTTTTCCACTTGGTCTGCTTTTGGCCCGCGGTCGCCTTCAACCACTTCAAACGAGACTCGGTCTCCTTCGTTCAGACTGGCGTTGCCTTTTATGCCGCTTTGGTGCACAAAGTAGTCTTTGCCGTCTTCGCCGCTGATGAAACCAAAGTGCTTCATCCTGTTGTAGAACTTGACTGTTCCCTCCATTGTTTTTCACCTCCTTATTGTTTTTATATCTCTATCTGTTGCTCATGTTTTACTTGAACTTAGGATTTGCAGGGTTTATTTTAGTCCTGCATGTGTGTTCGATACCCCATAAGTCTCGTATCTCTTGGGGCGTTATGAAAGATATTGCCTTGCCTGACTTGCCTGCGCGGGCTGTTCTTCCAATGCGGTGTATGTAGTTTTCTTGGTCTTTAGGAAGGTCGTAGTTGAACACATGAGAGACATCGTCTATGTCCAGCCCTCTGGCAGCAACGTCTGTTGCCACAAGATACCTGAACCTCTTTTTCTTGAACTTTTCCATCACGCGGTCGCGCTGGTTTTGGGACAAGTCTCCATGTAATGCTTCGGCATGCAAGCCCCGGCGTTTCATCAATTTGCTCAGTGTGTCAGCCCATCTTTTGGTGTTGCAGAACACTATGGCGCTTTCAGGAGCCTCCTGCTCCAAAACATACACAAATGCATCCAGCTTCTGGCTCTGCTGTATCTCATAGTAACACTGCTCAATCTCTTCCACAGTCATCTGCTCCGACTGTATGGAAATCACCTCTGGGTTGCGCATTACAGAATGCGCCAGCTGGCGTATTCTCTCGGGAATGGTTGCAGAGAAAAGCATAGTCTGCCTTTCAGCTGGAACGTGACGTATTATCCTCCTTATGTCGTCTATGAAGCCCATGTCCAGCATCCTGTCTGCTTCGTCCAAAACAAGGGTTCTTACAGAATCCAGTCTTAGAATCTTGCGGTCTAACAGGTCGAGAATCCTGCCGGGAGTGCCCACGACGACTTGGACGCCATTCCGCAGCATCCTGGCTTGCGGGCTTATGCTCTTTCCACCGTAGAATGCGGCAACACCAACCTTCTTGTTGTAGCCAATCTTTTTTATCTCCCCTGAGACTTGTTCCGCAAGCTCTCTCGTCGGAGCCAAAATCAAAGCCTGCACGCTCCGCTTGTCGGAGTCTATCTTCTCCACTATGGGTATTGCAAAGGCAAGCGTCTTTCCGGTCCCGGTCTTGGCTTCAGCAATCAAATCCCTCCCAGAAAGCAGCAGGGGAATGGCCTGCCCCTGTATGGGCATCGGCTTATCCAAGCCATGATACTCTAAATCCTTCAATACATTGTGACTTAGATTAAAGTCACTAAACATTCCATTATTCATTCATATACCTCGTTATGTTGTTGTAGAATTAAGGAAATACGGCCAGACAAAAACACTGAAAAGTATTGTTCGCTTTAGTATGTTTAATCCAAATTCTACTCGCTAGCAATACTATACGCAGGACGAGCTTAAAAACAGCTGGAAAACGCGAAAAAGGCTCGGCAAGTCAATGTCATTTAAATACTGGAAGGGGGAATTACATAAATAATAGAGGAGGTTTAGTTTATGGAAGGATTTGGACCGCACCCCCACCACAAGGGGAAGAAGGCAGTGATGTTGTTTGTGTTCGGCCTTGTGCTTGTTTTGGCGAGGCTTTACACGCAGTGGGACATTTGGGTTGTCATCGGCGTGCTGTTGATGGCCAAAGGCTTGCTGATGGCAGTAATGTCGGTGTGCTGCCAGGCTAAAGGAGAGGAAAAGGCATAATTTTTTGTTTATTTTTTATCTTGTCTTCTTTGAGCTTAGTCAGCCTTGAAGCTAGACTGCAGTAGAATGCCCTGGAAGAGGGTATTTTACCCTCCCCGTGTTTGGCTTTCCAGCATTTTTAACGTTTTATATTAAATTAGATTAGGTATGACTTTTGGACTAAAATTTTTGATGGCGTTTTTCGTGCTGGTGTCGTTGAGTTGTTCTGCCGGCGCAGCAGCCAAAAGCACCGTAGCCTGGAATTACACGCTCCCCGACAGGGTGAACTCCATTGCAGTTTTGAATGACTCCATTTACGTTGGGTGCGAAGACAGTTCAGTCTACGCCATAGGCAGGAACGGCAGGCTTCTTTGGACTTATCAGACTGGCGGCAGCGTCAAGTCGGTCTACGCCGATGAAAACAGTGTGATAGCCGGCTCCACAGACGGGTTCATCTACTCAGTGGACAGAAATGGAAATGTGTCTTGGATGAGGCACATACAGTATTATGTGGGGTACAGCAACGCCATACACAAGTCTGGAAAAGAGACTGCTGTAGGTTCGGCAGACGGCTCGCTGTATACTTTCGACGAAAACGGCGGCTTTCTGTGGCACTATAAGACAGACAGCTATGTCATAGCAGTCAGGATAGTCAACGGCAACGTGGTTGCAGTGTCAGACCGGAAAATCTACATACTGGACTCCAAGGGGACGGTAATCAAGTCTGTTGACACAAACACTTACATAACCTCTGCCTACATAACAGACGACTATGTTGCAGTGAACATAGAGGGCGACAAACTGAGTTTGTTTGACATCAGCGGAGACTTCTTGTGGAACTACAGCGAAAAAGACTTCTTCGGCCCTATTTATGCGACAAACGATTCCATTGTGGTGGGCTCCAGAAACGGCGGCCTTTACTATTTCCTGATAAACGGGACTTTGAAGTGGAGGCAAAATCTGTACAAAAGCGTGGTGTCAGTGTATTCTGGAGCAGGCTACGTGGCTGGAAGCTCGCTGGGCCACGTATTGTACTTCTACGACACGCAAGGCACTTTGAGGGAAGTCTACAGCCTAAACCGCTATGCAACCGCAATAAACGGAGACAAGAAAATGATGCTTGCAGGCACGGCAGGCGGAGAACTTCATGCAATAGAATTCCAGGAAAAAAACCAGCTGATGTCAGCTTTCGCAGTGGTCATAATGATTCTTGTGATATTGAGCGCCGTATTTTTGCTCACAAAATCCTGGAGCGAGTGAGATTACTTGATTTGCCTTAGTATTTTCGGCTTTCTTTCCTTGGGCTTCGGCCATTGCTTGGGATAGCCGAAGATCAGACAACTCTCGGATTTTACTCTTGTCTTCAACTACTGTGAAACGCCAAGGCTGCAGATTCATGGCTGAAGGAGCCATCGCCCCCGCATTAAGAATCTTCTCAACTTTTTCAGCTTCCACAATCTTGTCCAAATAATCCCTCACGCTGCGCCGGTTTTTAATGCAATCCTCCAAGTCCATGCTAGGGTTAAGTATTCTACTAGAATAGTTTATATAAAAACTGGTTTGTCTCATATCTTTCTATGGAAGACAGAATTCTGGCTTTCGTGCCTGCTTTCAATGAAGAAAGATGGGTGGGGGATGTAGTTAAAGCGGTTGTTGACGCCAAGCGAAGAGGCATAATTCATGGCATAGTGGTCGTTGACGACGGCAGCAGGGACGGAACCAGAGACGTCGTAACGGAAATTCTGGGCAGGCAGGAGGGAGCGCCTGAAGCAAAACATTGGGAAGACGGCTGCATTGAAACAACGCTGAAAGAAGGAACGTTAATAAAACATCCTAGAAACTGGGGTAAATGCGAAGCCTTTATCACAGCAGCCACACTTGGCTGGCGGGACGGATTCAACGTGTTGTTCATCACAGACGCGGACATGACAAATCTTTCAGCAGAAAAAATAAGCTTGTTTCTTTCACACCTGAAGCCAGTGCACTTGTTCAGCTTGGAACACGAAGTTGATGGTAGCAAAAAAACCATAGGCGTCACACCAGAAGTTATCCTCCTAATGAATTTAGACAAATGCCTGAGAGAGATGGGAGTTAAATTCGCTTCAATCTCGAGTGTCAAGCAGAATAGTGGAAAATGGTTTTTCTATGGCGACTATGGGAGGGAGTTTTGTCTTGACCTTAACGAGAAAACCAACATAGCAGTTATAATGCAAAAAGAAGGCGATAATTTCAGGCAGGTTTCCCCAATTTTGATTGCAAAAACAGACAGTGAAAACCCCGGAAAGCTGGACGTCTACAAGGACGTTTGGATGCTCAGGGGTTCCTACGCCCAGGAATGCGAGTCCTGCGACTTCAGGTTTTCAGGATTCAGAGCTATAAGGCTGGATACTCCGCCTTTAACGCGCCTGCAGAACGAGCTTCTCAGTCCAGCTGGTTTAGGCAATTCGCGGTGGATGCAACTGCTGAACCAGGGAAGTATGTCGCTTGAACCCGCCTTAAACGACATGATACCTGCTTGGAGAACCTTGGACGTCAAGGATTTGAAATTAGGCTCCAGACAACCCGGTGGAGGAGCCACAAAAATTGAGAGGATAGGCTATGACATACTTCTGACTGAAGGCATTTCAACAAGAAGAAGAAACCTTGCAAGGCTCATAAGACATTCCAGGAGACAGATGTTGGTGGAGGAAGACCCAAAAAAACTTGAGAGACTTAGCGATGACTTAAAAGCCAGCACGGAAAGAAGTTACTGGAGCCTTAGAGAACAAGGCAGAGGACGCCAGCGACTGAAACAATAAGGCCTGACGAGTTATTAAAAACAGTTCCAAGTATACTACATGATTGTTGGAGTGGTGGGTAAACCTAATTGCGGCTAAACCAGGGGGCACCTATGGTTCCCCCTAGTTTTAGTTTTCCCGACCCCCTCCTACGTGGGGCTCTCAGCCCCACACCCAAAGCAATAAAACAATTATTAAAACCAGTTCCAAGTATACTACATGATTGTGGGTGTGGTTGGTAAGCCAAACTGCGGGAAGTCAACGTTCTTTAAAGCTTTGACTTTGGCTGATGCTGAAATCGCAAACTTTCCTTTCACCACCATCAAGCCGAATTTCGGCGTTGGGTATGTGAGGAGCGAGTGCGCGTGCAAGTTTTTCAACCTAAATTGCAGTCCAAAGAACTCCTACTGCAAGAATAAGACGAGGTTCACGCCAATAAAGATTATTGACGTTGCGGGCTTGGTTCCGGGCGCGCACGAAGGAAAAGGATTGGGAAACCAGTTTATGGACGACCTAAGCCAGGCTGACGCGTTGATACACATAATAGACATCTCCGGGAGGACCAACGAAAAGGGAGAACCGACTGAAGGCTACGACCCGGAACAGGACATAACATGGCTTGTGGAGGAAATAGACTTGTGGTTTGCAGGCATAGTGAAGAGAAACTGGGATAAAATCAAGGGGAAGATGCAGCATGACAGCAAGAATTTGCTTAAGGAATTGACCAGCCAACTGTCTGGACTGCGGGTGAGCGAGGGCCAGATTAAAACGGTTTTGGATGGCTTAGGGATAACTGAAGGGCCGCAATTTACTGACGAGAAAATCAGGATGTTCGCCAGGACATTGAGGGAAAATTCGAAGCCGGTGATGGCTGTGGCCAACAAGATTGACTTGGACTCTGCAGGAAACTTTGAAAGGCTTAAAGACAAATATGACATCACTCCGGTGTGCGCTGAGGCGGAACTGGCTTTCAAGGAGGCTGGCAGGAAAGGCTTGATAGACTATAACCCGGGTGACAGCAAGTTTGAAGTCAAAGAAGGGTTGGACGAAAAGCAGAAGAAGGCTTTGGACTTTCTGAAAACAAGGATTTTGGACAAATACGGTTCCACTGGAGTTCAACAGTGCCTGGAGAATGCAGTCTTCAAGATGCTGAACCAGATTGTAGTCTATCCGGTGGAGAATGAGAACAAGACGGCTGACAGCAAAGGAAATGTTTTACCGGACAGTTATTTGATTACAGAAGGTTCAACGGCATTAGACTTGGCTTTCAAAGTGCACACTGATATTGGAAGTAAGTTCATCAATGCGATAGACTGCAAAACAAAGATGAGAGTGGGGAAATACCATAAGCTGAAGAATGGCGATGTTCTAAAAATAGTGGCTGGACGTTAGTGGCCCATCGGGGCCACGTAGGAAGAGTGAGGTTGATAAGGAGCGAGAAACCATAGGTGTCTCGCTCCTTATTTTTCAACCAGCTTTTTCTTCTGGGGTTTGTTCAGTTTTTTCAGTTCTCTTTCTCTTTTGCATGCCTGCTTTCGGTCCTGCAGTTCTTCATAGTAGACCAGTTTGGCAGGCAGTCTGCTTCTTGTGTAGCTTGCGCCATGGCCTTCATTGTGCTGGGCCACACGGTTGTAAAGGTTGTCTGTGGAACCGATGTAATAAGTTCCGTCAACGCACTCCAGAATATAGGTAAAGTAGGGCATTTTATGCCTGCGTGGGTTCCAGTCTTTTTATGTCTTTTAGTTTGTCAAAATGTTTGTCATAGGAGATTATTTTGTCAATGTTGTTGGCTTTCATGCTCTGGTAGGCTAGTGCGTCATCAAAATCCAGTTTGTGTTCCTGCATGTGTTTTGCAGCTTTAAGCCAGTCGTAGATTGAGGGCCTGTAGATTGTGAGGCTGTCGTAGCCAATGAGGCTGGATATGTGGACTGCCATCTGGCTTGCATTGGTTCCATGGTTTTCTATGATGACTAGGGTGGAATAGGCGTGGAAGTCTGTTGTGAGGCATTTCAGCTTGTTGTCTTTGAGCTTGGACAATAGTTTTCTGGCTTCTTCAGACTTCTGCTGTTTGAGTTCGGCTTCCAGTATTATGTTGGTGTCTAGGAAATACATTTTTCAATGCCTGTGTTTCAACGACTTTTCAGTCCACATTGACGACACTTTGTGCTGCAGGTCGACTGAGGTTTCCTTGATGTGGCCTAGCATCCCGCTGACTGCTTCGACTGGGTTTTCTATGGAATGCCTGCATTCCGGAAATTCAGCAATGATTTTGTTTTTGTCTGCGTTTTTTTTGGCGTTAAACCATTCCAAAAGTATTCTCTCTGCGGCTTTGCTTAAGGCTCCTTTGCGGTAGCCGTAGTCGTGCATGGCCAGCTCCCTGAACTTTAATGCTATTTCTTCAGGTAGGTAGATTCTTATAGACTCCATGACATAATATTGGAACTTTAGGTATAAAAGCACTAAGACCTTAAGGTATAATATAGAATTATGCAAAAAAACGAATGCCGTAACACTATTAGACGGCACCTTAGGCTTTGCTGACTACTGCACCATGATTCTGGGCCTTCGTTTCTGTTACTCTGCCGTATTGCTTTAGTTTTTGCTTTATTCGTTCTTTAGTCTTCTGGCTGTCTGTAAATGTGAAGACGGTGGGCCCGAATGAAGTCATCGAAGTTCCCATTCCGCCTTGCCTGCCGGCTTCATTTATCATCTTCTGCGTTTCTTTCGGGAATTTGAAGCTTCTCGCCTTGTTCATTAGTCTTACCGCCTGGTCGAATTCCTCCAGGTTTTTTTCCAGTATTGAAGGAATCATTTTCATGAGGATTATTCTAGAAATCTTTTCTGCCTCCTTTTCTCCGGCAGGGAAATGCTGTTTGAAGTATTTCAGTTCGTCAACGCCGTGCAAGCCCTTGGATTCCGGCGTGCACAATAACACATTCCAGTCCGGGAAATCCAGTCTGCAGGCTACTGGCGCAGGCTTGGCTTTGGAGAAAGCTGAGGGAAGGAATTTTTGCTTTTCCTTGCCTTTGCCATAGGAATGTCCGGAGTCCACGATGAAGCCGCCGTTTTGGAAGGCTGCGACTCCGACTCCGGAAGTGCCGCCGCGACCAGTCAATACTGCAAGCTCGCTTGCATTCATTTCAATGCCGTTTAGCGTTAGGATTGCTTTAGCTGTTGCCAGGTAAAGCTGGGTGGTGCTGCCCAAGCCAGAGTGTAGTGGAATCTGATTTCTGACATTCAAAACGAAATTCTTCTTTATTTTGCACGCCTGCATTAATTTTCTCGACAATCCGAGTATTTCACTTGACCTTGAATCTGCGTTGACTGCAAGCCTATTGGAGAACTCGGCTTCAACAAGGACATCAGGCTTCTGCAGTGCGATTCCGACTCCGCCGTCTATCCTCCCCAGACTGCCGTTCAAGTCAATCAAGCTTAAGTGCAGTCTGGAAGGCGCTGTAACTGAAATCATTTTTCAACCAACTCGCAGTATATTGATTTAGGAGCTGTTTTATTGACTATCCTCCGGTATTCCCCAAGCTCTCCAGGTTTTACGCCAGGCTTCGTCTTCTTTATCAAATACTCTAAAACCAGGAGTTCAGCCCTGTTGAACAAACGGATTTCTCCAATTATTTTACTGTCAATCACTGAGGCGTTGAATTCAACTGAATCCTT
>VGJA01000039.1 GCA_016867655.1 Candidatus Altarchaeales archaeon
CTATTGTTGGTGTGTTTTCTTGGCCAAAAGAAAAAAGGATTCAGTTTTGGAGGGGCAGAAACCTGGGGAAACTGCTAAAGAAGCCTCTAAAAAGGATTTACCTTCAAGGCAGGATTTGTGGTTTGCTTTAGGCTTGTTTGCCCTTGCAATTGTTTTAAGGCTTACCCTCTTGAACGCCGGCTTGTGGTATACAGACGCAGTGATAGCGGCGCAGAGTGCTGAATCCACCTACAACACTGGCATACTCCGCTACATGCACGGTGTTGGTTACCCCGGCCACGTCATAACAATAGTAATATTCTACGCGCTTTTCAAGCTTATCGCAGGCATTGCCACGGCCGAGTCTGCAGTCTTCTTTGTCTCCCTGTTCTTCGCCTCGCTGACAGTTGGCTTAATCTACCTTCTGGTGAAAAAACTGTCCAACTCCACTTTTGCGGCACTGTCCTCAGCCCTCATACTGAACGTCTTTCCAGTCTACCTCTCGACTTCGACTTTTGGCATGAGCCACCAGCCTGCAGGATTCTTCATAGTCTTGGCATTCTACCTTGCGTTAATTGCCTCAGAAAAACAGGAAGTTAAACTTAAGGTATTGGCTTCAGCTTCACTGGGCTGGGCGTCTGCCATACGCCTTGAAAGCCTGCAAATGCTCCCCCTAGTGTTGCTGTTCTACTGGAAAGACAATTTTCCAATCTCACTGTGGGCTAAAGAAGGCTATGCTCGGTTTACTTTAAGGCAAAACAAAGACGAGCTGATTAGGGACATACTCTATCTGATACTGCCTGCAATACTGCTTCTTGCATTGCCCTACACCCCAATGCTGAAGTCTAGTGGTTTTAAACCACTATGGGACGCCTTCCAATACAACCGCTGGCTTGGATTCTGGGTTGAAGGACTAACACCCATGGTCATACAATGGGTAACATTGTCTATGACAACACTGGCGTCGCCAGACTCATCCTACCTCATCCAAGTTGCCTTCAGCTTGGGCTGGGTTCTGGTGTTCATCGGCTTGTTTGCCTTGTTCTCCAAAAAAGACAAAAAACCGTTTTTCATGGTATTCGTCTGGTGCCTCTACTTTTTTGTTCTCGCAAACACTCTGACAGTAGAAGACCGCCACAGCATTCCAGCGCAGATTGGCTTTACAGTCGCAATGGGCTTTGGCTTGGGCTGGCTTTACAAGAGAGTCCACAAAATTGCAGGCGTTCTGGCGCTGCTGGCCTTGCTGTACCTGATGTTCACCACAGTCTATCCGATTCTTGAATTCAGGCACAACTTCTGCGGCCCAAAATCATTCGCCTACACGCTGAGAGACACCATAGAAGAGAATTCGGTGGTGATTGTCATGGATGAAGGCCCGCACCTGGAGTATTATGGAAAGATTAACACCATAGGTCATCCATTGGACGGAGACAACACTAAGATAAAGCAAAACATGGACGAAATAAACGGCTATCTAGGCAACGGAACCAACGTCTACCTGGTTTCAAGCGCCTTTGTCTATGACAGTGGCCAGGGACTTTCATACAACCCGACCACTGGAGTAGTTTACAACGCCGACAGCGGCAAGGTGTACAGCAACATCCTGTACAGCCCAACTTCGAAGTCGATAAAAGACACCTCTTCCGGCGTCGTAGTTGGTTTGTATGGAATCTGGCAGGTTGAGTTGTTCTACAACTTCCTGGTCATTCCGGTGAAGAACGTTGAAAACGAGGACTGGCACAAGAAAAGCGTCATGTTTGGGAAATACGAGGAGACGATATTTAGGATAACCCAAAGAGCTTGAAATGAGGGAATTCAACTGCGACTTTCACTTGCACTCTAAGTATAGCGGTGGCAGTTCAGACGACATGCTGCTGCCTGCGATAGCGAGGAATGCCGAGCTGAAGGGTTTGGATTTGGTTGCGACTTCTGATGCACTGCATGCAGGCTGGCTTTCGCACATGAAGGAAAAGCTGGTTGACAATGGAAATGGAGTTTACTCTATTCCTGGCTCTAAGACCAAGTTTATCGTCACAACCGAAGTGGAGGATGCTGCAAGAGTTCACCATCTCATACTGTTGCCGAGCATTCAGGCTGCTGAAAGTTTGAGGGAAAGTTTGAGGGAGCATTCTGTGGACATTGACAAAGATGGAAGACCTCATGTCAGGCTTAACGGCGAACAGCTGGTTGAGTGTGTTGAAGAAGTCTCTGGTCTTTTAGGGCCTTCCCATGCTTTCACGCCTTGGACTGCAGTGTATAAGGAATACAATTCTTTGGGGGAATGTTATGGCAGGCATGCAGGCAAAGTGAAATTCCTTGAGCTTGGTTTGAGCGCGGACACCGACATGGCCGATCGTATTCCAGAACTTAGAGGCGTTGTTTTTTTGAGCAACTCGGACTGTCATTCTCCTCTTCCGCACCGTCTCGGCAGGGAGTTCAACCGGCTTTTGCTGAAAGAACTGGCATTCAATGAAATCAAGAAAGCAATTGAAAGAAAAGATGGAAGAAAGTTCACATTGAACGTTGGTTTGAATCCCAAGGAGGGCAAATACCATTTGAGTGCGTGCACGAGGTGTTTCATCCGGTTTAAGGTTGAAGATGCTTTGAATCTTAAGTGGCGTTGCCCTGAATGCAGGGGCTTGATTAAGAAGGGCGTTTCAGATAGGATTAACGAGCTTGCCTCTTTCAAAGAGCCGAAGCATCCGGAGCATCGTCCAAGGTATATCCGTTGTCTTCCGCTTGCTGAAGTTATTTCCCTTTCCATTGGAGTTAAGACTCTGACCAGCAGCAGAATACAGGATTTGTGGAAAAAATTTGTGGATTCCTTTGGAACCGAGATAAATGTTTTGATTGATGCGCATGTCAGCGAGCTGAAGAAAGTTGATTCCAGTGTCGCATCAATTATAGAAAAGTTTAGGAGTGACAGACTTCAGTATGTTTCAGGAGGCGGCGGGCAGTATGGCAGGCCCACGCTTTCCGGGGAGAAGGATGTTTTTTATGGACTTGGCCAGAAGACTTTAGGCGATTTTTGACTTTTGCTTTGTGTCATGTTTTTTGAGGGGGTGTTTTTTTTGCTTTTTCGGGTTTTTTGGCCTTTTGGGTCGCATGACTGTTGGTTTTTGTGGCGCTGTGTTCTGGTTTTTTGTGTTTTTGTAGTCTTTTTTCGTCATGATTAGTGTGTGGAAAGATTTATATATAGTCATGACTATATCATAATACTCATGACAGATATGGACTACAAGCAGGAATTCAAAAACCTGACGGGCGAACTGACACAAGCAGTCCACGAAATGAAGGACCCGGTCGCGATAGCTACAATGCTATACTCAATCGCAGAAGAAAAAAAATCCTCAAACCTCGTTGTAAGAAACATAAACTCAAAGCTCGACAATCTGACGCTAAAGCTCGAACAGCTCACCAAAGTATTGGAAAAGATGGGCAAACAAATGGAAGACAGAGAGCCAGCGCAAAAAATAGGCATCTCAGAAAGAGACAATGAGGTAATCAACTTCATAAAGCAGAAGAAAAAAATCTGCGCAAAGGAACTTCAAGACAAATTCAAATACAAAGGCAGGAACGCGGCAAGTGCCAGATTAAGCAAGCTGTTCAAAGAAGGCCTATTGCAGAAGACATATCTAGGAAGGGAGGTCTACTACACCTGCAAATAAAGGTAATATCACATCACCCCAACCACCCCGTCGTCCCGGGTCCAGACTGAAAATGACCCGGGACGAATCCCTCTCATCGACAAAATCACTTACACCAGTACAACCACCATAACCATCCGTAACGTAGGGGTTACGGATGGATACACTCATTTCTCTAAAATTCAAATCATTTCAGAAAGCCTTACGGGTTTTTCCTTCAGAATGGTTTCCAGGTTTTTAAGGTAATTCTCCTGACTGTAGCCTAAAAGCTTCATCTTTTTTCTTTTGCTTTCTATTAGCTTGAAGTCCAGTCCTCCATACTCCCAGGGGTGTATGAAGTAAACTTTGTTTTCTATTGGAAAATCCAGGGTCCTGTTAAACAGCTTTGGATTTATGCCGAAAGTCTTTCCTCCAGTGTAAATCGGCACTTCCTTTATGTCAGCATCCTCCGGTTTTTTCTGGTAGAAGAGGAGTGAGGAGTCGTATTCAAAATACTTGGACAGTACTGTGAGAACTCTACTGTCCACTCCCGCATAAGGCGCTCTAAAACCCCTGGGAGTCAATCCGAATTCTTCAAAAATCTCTACTGCTTCAAGGATTTCGCCTTCCAATTGCATGTCTCCCAATTTCCTCAAGTCAATGTGCCTGAAGCCGTGGCAGGCTATCTCAAACTTTTTTACATAATCCAGCAAGCCGGGGTTTTTTTCCAAAAAGTCGGCGCAGATGAAGAATGTGGCATCCGCCTTGTGCTTCAAAAGTATTTCGCATACCTTCTTCAAGCCTTCAAGACCCCTGTTTGTGTTGTAATAGGGCGGAAAGTCTGGCTCAACGTCAAAAGACAAACCAATCATCATAATAAGTCTGGGAGCAAGCACTTATATTACTAAAGTACTTTCGATTACACTGTCAAATGACTTAATACCCGTTCTAATGATATTGGTTTATGCCTGGGTTGCCATCAGTCAATTAGAAGTACTTCACTACTTCATTCCCTCTAAAGCCTGCTTGGCAGCCTCCACAGCTTCAGCATCCTTCGGGTCTATTGTAGTGGAGTCAGCTCTCGTGAACCTGGACACAAGCGTGTAATACAGGCTCGCCTTCTTCAAGTCTCCGGTTGTTCTGGCCAAATCTCCTGCAGTCTTGAGGTTTTGCAGGCTGGCTGGCTCTATGGTCAAAGCAAGCTCAAGGCTTTTTAGTGCTTCAGGTTTTTTCTGCGCAGCCAGAAGTTTGCGCGCCTCATCAACAAATTCTCCTGCTTTCTTGCCGGCTAAAACCTGGGCCTCATGTTCAGTTTGTCCTTCTTTCCTGCCTTCCAAAGCTTCGAGCGCATCCCATGCTTTCTGCAGGGCTTCCGGTGTAGGTTTTGACGAGATAAGAGACCTCCCGTATTTTTGTCTCGTCCTTATGGCTGCTACAGGCGGCAGGCTGTCAAAGTCTCCCTCGTTTTTGCCAATTATACTAAAAAATTCGTCCATGGTGAATGGAATTGTCTTCTTGACTGGCACAGGCGGCGCCTTAGGCGGCTCAACCTTTTGTATTGGCACCGCAGGCGCTCCAGGTCTTATTGGTATGGCTGGTCCAGCTGGTTTTGCAGGTTTTTTGCCTGCCTGCGCTGGACTTGGCACACCAAATGCTGGTTTTCTGAGAGGCATCCCCGTTTTTGGGTCTACGTCCAAACCTCCCGGCTTCTTCGGCACCAGCGGGTCAGAAGGCTTCGGCATCCCCTCTTTTGGCTTCTGTGGTTGCTCTACATTCTTTGGTTTCTCGCTTGGCTGACGTTGTTCTTCCATAGTATAACCTATCATACGTAAAACGGGTTTATATACTTTCCTGGGCTTTTTGACAGAACGTCTAAATAAGCTGGCCTACAAACCATTGTTTGTCGAAGGGCTTCAGGTCGTCGTATTTCTGTCCCACGCCGACGTAGATTACTGGTTTTTTGGTTTCGTGCGTTATGGCCAATGCGCTGCCTCCTTTCGCGTCAGCGTCCATTTTAGTCAATATGACTGCGTCTATGCCAACCTGCTGGTTGAAGGTTCTAGCCTGCTCGACTGCGTCGTTGCCTGTCAACGCATCTCCCACAAAAACCTTCAAATCTGGTTTGTTGACTCTCACAATCTTTTTCATCTCGTCCATCAAGTTTACGTTAGTCTGCATTCTGCCAGCAGTGTCAGCCAGGATTACGTCAATTCCTTTGGCTTTGGCATGCTCTACTGCATCATAGATTACCGCAGCCGAGTCGCCAGTCTTCTGGTGTTTGATGACTTTAACTCCTAATGCGCTGGCATGCTTTTCAGCCTGCTCTATTGCTCCCGCTCTGAAGGTGTCTCCAGCGGCAATCACAACACTCAAGTTGTTTTTCAACAAAAGGTTTGCAACTTTGGCTATTGTTGTGGTCTTGCCTGTGCCATTGACTCCAAAGAAGATTATTTTCACAGGATTGGGCTGACTTCTGACGTAATCCAAGAAGTTTAGTTCTTTCTCGGGCGTCAGTGTTTCAAGCAGCACACTTTTGATTTCCTGTCTAACAGTTTCATTCACCTTGTTTTTGTCCACTTCCAATGCAAGAAGCCTTTCCTTCAGCTTTGAAACCAGGTATTCCACAGTCTCAGCAGCGACGTCGCTTTGAATCAGCTCCAGCTGCAGGTTCCACAAAGTGTCTTCAATATCGCCTTCAGAAAGCCTTATTTTGCCTGCAAGAAGGCCCTTTACTTTGGAGGCTGTTGTCAAGCTAACTTCCTTCTCCCTTGCCGTTTCGTCGACTTTGCCTATGAAGGACTGAAACTTTTTTTTGAGGAGTTCAAACATTTTTTAGAAATACTATTTTTTAGCCCTGGCGTTTTCCAGCATCTCCTGGGCGCTTCTGCTCAACTCTTCCATCTGGCTGTTTATGCTGACTGCGTTTTCCCTGACCTTCACCAGAGTTTTGCCGATTTCTTCGGCCCTGTCTTTGAGAGTCTTTACTGCATCATCGATGTTTTTTTCAACAGACACTTTGGCGCCAATGCCGGCTATGACGTTTTCATTATCCTTCAAAGACACTTTGATGAAGCTTTCCCCGCCTATGGGCACTAGAATCTCATCCCCAATTTTCTTTTTCTTCACCTGCTCCAAAACCTCTACTGCGCTGTTCAGCTCCACCATAGCTGCTTCAATCACCCTGCTCTGCTGTATGAGCGCCTCAAGCTGTTTCTTCCCGCCTTCAATCCTCATCAACGTTTCCTGCAGCTGTTCGTCCGGTTTCTCAGTCATTTTCAATTCACTGCTCAAATACTCTGAATTCTTTGCCCTTGCCCATTATGACCATGTCAGCGTTCCTTATGGCAAAGATGCCGTTGTCAACGACTCCTGGAATGTTGTTCAGCATGCCTTCCAAATCCAAGGGGTCTGAAAAATCCAGGCCTGTGACATCGAGTATGATGTTCCTATTGTCTGTTGTGAACTTCTCCCTCAATTTTGGCGTTCCGCCAAGTTCCTTGATTTCCGACTCCACAAACTTCTGGGCGAAAGGCAATACTTCAATGGGCAGAGGGTATTTCCCGATTTTGTCAACCCACTTAAAGTCATCTATGATTACTATGAACTCTTTTGAAGCTGAAGCCACCACTTTCTCCCTAGTCAAAGCCCCGCCGCCGCCTTTAATCAAATTGAACTTCTTGTCCGCCTCGTCTGCGCCGTCAACACACAAGTCCAACTGCGGTATTTCCCCAATTCTGGCTGCTGCAAGCGCTGTGTTCAAGTCAATCAGCTTCAACTTCAGGCTTCTGGCAAGCGTTTCAGTGGCATTGGAAGAAGGCACGCAGGTGACATCAATTTTGGCTTTAGCCAATTCTTCAATGAAAAAGCCGGCTGTGGTGCCGGTTCCCAAGCCCAGTTTCATGCCCGGCTTCACATACTCCAAAGCCTTCAAAGCCGCTGTTCTTTTAGACTGTTCGTTGGCCATAGTTTGGATTAATGAATGGCCGTTGGTTTATTTAAATGGATTTCTACTTTTCAGAAGGTGTTTCTCCCAGGTATGCTCTGACTATCCTGTATCCAGGCAGGCAATGGCATACTGGGCATTGGGTTTTGCAGGCTTCTCCCCTTCCAACGCTTAGTCCTAATGCGGTGGGGCATGGCATGCCTCTTTCAGAAACCTGTACTGTGTTGGTGCCCATGGCTTCGGCCCACTCTATCGCGCCCTTCACATTTTGGATTTCTTGGTTCATCAAGGCGTGGGTGAAGTCAAGCTGCTCCCCTGGCTTCGGTTTCACAAAATTTACGATTTTTTCTGCTGGCAGTTCCCTTAGCGTCACGCCTTTTATTTCTCCGCCCGTGGTTGCTAGCGTGTGTTCGGTTCTTAGGACACTTTCGAATGTTCTTTTTAATCCTAAAAAGTGTCTTTTAACCCATGCTATTCTAGCTTTTATATCTTCTGCACTACATCCTGTGATGGATGTTCCAAGTTCGCCCATGGTTGTTATCCCAAAGAATGCTTGAAAGGGTTTGGTGTCTAATCCAACCCTTCTGCCTTCGAACTTAAGTGGATGCCCTAAACTGGTCCATCCCTCAACTG
>VGJA01000040.1 GCA_016867655.1 Candidatus Altarchaeales archaeon
GTCAGACAAGTATGCTGTGCTGTCAGACAACTTTCCAAAGAACGACGTTCTGAATGTTCCGGTTTTGAACACAAAGGTCTATGGAACAAACCTCGTTGGTTTGTTGTGCCAAGGCAACTCCAATGGGATACTGCTTCCTTACTTCATTCCTGACTACGACTATGACAAGATAAAAAAGTTCGCCAGCAGTCTAGGCGTCAATGTTGGTAAAGTCTATGACAGACACACTGCCTTGGGAAACATGGTCGCATGCAATGACAAAGGCGCGATAGTAAGCCCGCTGGTTGAAGACAAAGTTGTTGAGGACATATTGGATGTTGAGGTGGTGAAGATGAAGGTTGCATCTTCAAACGAGGTTGGAGCCTGCATTCTGGCGACAAACAAAGGGTTCATGGCGCACCACGACGCGGAACACCAGCTGGAGGAAATTGCAAGCATTCTGAAGGTGAAAGGCCTGACTGGAACAGTAAGCTACGGCTTTCCGTTCGTCAAGTCAAGCATAATAGCCAACTCCAACGGCTATTTGGTTGGAGACAGAACGTCTGGAGTGGAGTTAGGCAGGATAGAAGACGCCCTGGGGTTTGTCTAAAAAAATCAGATTAAAAACAACCTGGAGATTCTCTTGACGCCGTCAACCTTTTTTATGACTTCTGCAGTGCCTTTGGGAACCAGGTTCTCCCACCTGCTGCCTGAAGAAATCCTTCTCCTGATGTCAGTGCCATTGTAAATAGTCCGGTCATACAGGGGAACGTTCCTAAGCTGCATGTGAGCGTTTTTGAAAATCTTCTTTTCCCGGGGAGCATTTGCGTATACGACATCAAACTTGGGCAGCTTCTTTGACACATACTCAACCCAAATTTTTTCATCACCAAAATCTGGAACAGGCACTATCGTATACCTGTCTTTGCTCAGCCTTAAGGACTTTTCAATCATCTTAATCCTTTCCTCATAGGAAAAAGGGTTTTCCAAAGTATTATTTTCCTGAGAGCTCCCTATTGCGATAATCACGTGGTTCGCAACCTTGGCAACATACTCAACAGCCTTCAGATGACCCAGGTGGAAAGGCTGGAATCTTCCAACGAAAAGCGCCCTCATGGTAATCTATTCACAGCAAAGGGTAATTAATTAGTAGAGTACTTCCGACAGCTTGTAGTAATCTTGTATTGAGCGGATATTGTAAGATGGCTCCTGCAGCTTAAATTATCGTAATCGGAAGTACTTTATTATGAACATAGGCCAGGTCATAGGCTCCACAACCCTGAAGATGTTTAGGTTTGTCATAAAGGAGGGCCAAGAGCAGCACGTCAAGAGGGACGAGTTTGTTTCTGTGAAGGAATCCGTGACAGACCACAATGTGATAGGCGCCATAAAGGAGATAATAATTTCGAATGAACTCCTGCCGGATGAATTCGGCCGAGATTTGAGGGTGGGAGATATAATACTGAAGGAGGGGGAGTATCCGGTTCCGACAGTAAAGATTCTGGGTTATGAAACCCCAGACGGGCTTGAATCCCTTAGACACGGCATAAAACCAGGCTCGCAAGTCCAGCTGGCTTCTGACGAACAGCTGAAGAGGATACTAGCCCAGGACGTCAAGAAGTCAGCCCATGTGGGAACTCTAGCCACCAGAGAAAGCGTTCCAGTCTACTTGGACATAAACGAGCTTGTGTCCAGGCACTGCGCTGTGTTGGCGATGACCGGCGCCGGAAAAAGCTACACAGTAGGGGTCTTGGTTGAGGAACTGATGAAGAAAAAAGGTTCGATTCTCTTGTTTGACCTGCACGGCGAGTTCAAAAACATGAGCTTTGAAAAAAGCGGTGTGAAAGTCTACGGCATTGAAAGCAAAAACAAGATAAAGATTGAGGTCAGCGCTTTGTCAACCTCTGACTACAACAACTTGATGCCGGACTTGACTTCAACGCAGAGGGACCTGTTGGATGAGATACTTGGGATGTCTTACAGGTTTTACGAGAAATACGACTTGAAGGTGATATTGAACATACTTGACATATTGCATGACTTGAAGAAAGAGGGTGAAGGCAAAAAGAAGGGCAAGGAAGAAAAGGAAAAAGTTGACACAAGCATTTTTCCTGAAAGCATACTCAAAGGCATTGCCAGAAAGGCTTCGATTTCAACAATAGGCGCGCTTTCCAGGAGGATTAAGAGGTTGGAGAGGATGGACATTTTTACAACAGAAGGAACTCCTTTGAACGAGCTGGTGGTTGGAAACCAGCTGACAATCATAAACCTCTCCGAGTCCGAGGAAGGCATCTCTGAGATAATTGTTGCCGCAGTATGCAGGAGCATCTTTGACTCAAGGAAGAGGCATTCCAAAGGCGAGGAAAAGGAGCTTTCCACGCCCACTTTTATTGTGATAGAAGAAGCCCACACCTTTGCCCCGAGAGCTTACACAGACATAGTAAGTCCCTCAAGAAACATACTGAAAAAGATTGCTAGAGAAGGCAGAAAATTTGGTGTCGGCTTGTGCATAATAAGCCAGAGGCCCAATAAGCTTGACGCAGACGTGTTGAGTCAATGTAATACTCAGATAATAATGAAGATAGTCAACCCTTCAGACCAAGAGTATATAAGACAAAGCGTTGAGACGATAACAGAAGACATAGTAAAAGACCTGCCTGGATTGACGAGAGGTGAGGCGATAATAGCAGGCAGTGCGATAAAAATACCTGTGTCAGTCAAAATAAGGCCCAGGGAGACTATTGTGGGCGGGAGCGACCTGGACATTGTTGGAATCTGGAATAAAACCTAGAATGGACGAAATAGAAAAACAGAGGAAAGAGATAGACAAAATAGACAGTCAGCTGGTGAAACTGCTTGAGAAACGCTGGAATGCAGCAAGAAAAATAGGAAAAGCCAAGAGAAAAAAAGGCCTGGAGTACTATGACCAAGAGAGAGAGGATCAGATTCTGGAAAAAGTGTCTGGAAAAACAAAACTTGAGAAAGAGTTCATAAGGGAAATCTTCTCAAAGATAATGGAATACTGTAGAAATGGGGAAAAAGAATGAAAGAAAAGATTGCTGTCTTAGGGCCTGAAGGAACTTTCACTGAAATGGCGGCAAGAAGGCTGTTTAAAGACGCCCACTTGGTTTACATGGACGATGTGGAAGACGTCTTCAAGTACGTTGATTCAGGCAGAGGTATGGGGGTAGTAGCTATAGAGAATTCTCTTGAAGGCAGCGTGGTCAAGAACCTTGAGGCTTTGATGGAGCATGACGTCAAGATATGCAAGGAAGTGACTTTGGACATAAACCTCTGTTTGATGAAAAAGAAGGAAACCAAGAAGATAGAAACCATCCTCTCCCACCAGCACGCGCTGGCGCAGTGCAAAAAATACTTAAAGAAAAAATATCCAAAAGCCAGCCTGCAGTCTTCAGACAGCACCGCAGCAGCCATGAAGGAAGCAAGCAGAATAAAGGATTCAGCAGCCATCGGCCCTAAAGAAGCAGCCAGAAAGTATAACCTGGAGATTATCAGGGAAAACATAGAAGACGACAAAAGCCAGACTAGGTTCATCGCCATAGCCAAAAAAGAATGCTGGGGAAAGAAAACCTCAATAATTTTCGCAGTAAAAGACGAACCAGGGGCGTTGTACTCGGTCCTGAAGGTGTTTTCAGACAACAAGGTAAACCTGACGAAAATCGAGTCAAGACCATCCAGAAAGAAGCTTGGAGAGTACGTATTCTACGTTGACTTTGAAAACAACAGCCTCATCAGAAGAGAATTTGAAACAATAATGCTGAAAATCAAGGAAAGAACTACGCTGCTGAAAAACCTTGGAAGCTACTGAAACAAGACACCTACAGTCAAAAAGATAATTCTAAAAGTATATTAGGCGATGTGGCTTAGTTATATACTGCCTAAAAGAATGCAATAAAAGCTAGGCAACAGAAAATGTTTGTATCTCATCCAATGCTTAAGTCAGATTCCATAAAGCTTAGGCGTTATCAGGAGGCGATTACTGCAGTAGCCTGCGAGAGGAATACTTTGGTTGTCCTGCCTACTGGCTTGGGGAAGACGATAATAGCAGTCTTGGTGATGGTCTACAGGCTGACTGAATTTCCAAAATCTAGGATACTTTTTCTTGCCCCGACAAAGCCTCTTGCAGTGCAACACAAGAAGACTTTTGAAGAATTTGTGGTTTCTGGAACCACTAAAGTGAAGACTGCATTGTTGACTGGTGAGGAGAAGGTTGAAAACCGAATGGAATCCTGGAAAAACAGCCAGGTAATCTTTGCCACGCCGCAGACGATAGAAAACGAATTGATTAAAGGCCTGAATCTTGGAGAAGTCTCGCTCATAGTCTTTGATGAAGCACACCGCGCGGTGGGAGACTACAGCTATGTCTATATTGCAAAAAAGTATGCTGAAGAAGGCAGAAGCCAGCTGGTTTTAGGGCTTACAGCCTCGCCTGGAAGCGAAAAAGAGAAGATTGATGAAGTGTGCAAGAACCTTTTCATACAGCAGGTTGAGGTTAAGACCGACTTGGACAAGGACGTCAAGCCTTATGTGCAGGATGTGAAGACAAAGTGGATTAGGGTAAAACTGCCCGAGGAATTCCTCAAAATAAAGAAAATGCTTGACGAACTGCTGAAGGAAGACTTGAAGGAGCTTAAGGCTGGCGGCTATATTGAGACAGCCGACTTGACTAAGGTAAACAAGAGGATGATTCTGGAAGCACAGGTTAAAATCAGGAAAGAGTTGTCTGCTGGACTGCACGTCTACCAGTATGCTTCGCTTGCAGCCTCGGCATTGAAAATCAACCATGGGGTAGAACTTCTTGAAACCCAGGGGATAAGCACACTGGACACATACTTCAAGAGACTTATGACACAAAAAACAAAAGCAGTTAAAAGACTGATAAGAAATGAAAAAATGATGGAAGTTATGACGCATGTAAGACACTTGAAGGGACAGGGTGTAGACCACCCAAAATTGGACAAACTGGTTGAAACCGTCAGCAAAAGAAAGAAAGACAAAATACTGATTTTCACCCAATACAGGGATTCTGTGGAAAAAATAATGCAAAAATTGAATGACGCGGACACTTTAGCGCATGAGTTCATAGGCCAGGCGAAGAAAGACGGCAAAGGAATGAGCCAGAAACAGCAGATTAAGGTGTTGGAAAACTTCAGGCAGGGCAAGTACACGGCATTGATAGCGACTTCTGTTGCAGAGGAAGGCTTGGACATACCTAAAGTAGATTTAGTTATATTCTATGAGCCGATTCCTTCTGAAATAAGGGCCATACAGAGACGCGGAAGAACCGGGAGGAGCAGCACAGGAGAGGTTGCAATACTCATGGCAGAAGGCACTAGAGACGAAGCCTACTACTGGGTTTCATATCACAAGGAAAGGAAGATGCGCGCTCACATAGATCGCATGAAAAAGGATATTAAGGCAAAACGCGAAGAATCTAAACCCTACGGCCAGCAAAGCCTGCTGGCTTACTCGCAAAAGGAGGAAAGAGTTAAAGTGAAGGTATACATCGACCACAGAGAAAGTTTGCTGATAAAGAAAATGCTGAAAGAAAAGTGTGAAATAGAATTGGCGCAGCTTCCGGTTGGAGACTACATACTCAGCGATAGAGTCTGCGCTGAAAGAAAAACCATAACAGACTTCCTGCAATCAATCATAGACAAAAGGCTGCTAAGCCAGGCAGCAGAGATGAAAAGAAACTTTGAGATACCAGTAATCATCCTGGAGGGTTATGACGACCTCTACACTCAAAGGAACATACACCCAAACGCCATCAGAGGCGCACTGGCGGCTTTGACTACGGGCTTCCAGATTCCAATAATCCCAAGCCAAAGCGAAGAGGACACTGCTGAAATACTTTATGCGATAGCCAAGAGAGAGCAGGAGGAAGAGGAGAGGATTGTGTCTTTGAGAGGAGAGAGGAAGCCGATGCTTTTGAGCGAGAAACAACAGTATGTCATTGAGTCTCTTCCAAACGTTTCTGCAGTGCTTGCCAGAAGGCTTTTGGAGAAGTTTGACACAGTCCAAAACGTGATAAACGCATCGCAGGAAGCCCTAACTGAGATAGAGGGCATAGGCGAGAAGAAGGCTGAAGACATAAGAAAGGTAGTTAAAAGCAGCTATAGAAATAACATAAAGGGGTAGGATAAGAATCAAGATGCGCACCCTTCATGAATAAGTAGAATACAACTCAAATACCAAACTTAAGAACGCAATTCATGACGGGTGCGTCCAAAAGAATAAAACTTAAGAATAAAACCAAGAGGTAAGATGCGCACCCTTCATGAATAAGTAGAATACAACTCAAATACCAAACTTAAGAACGCAATTCATGACGGGTGCGTCCAAAAGAATAAAACTTAAGAATAAAACCAAGAATCAGAATGGTAAGCGAAGATTTGGAGGAAAGGATGGAATGGCGCAAGATTATGGAGCGTGAGCGCCAGAGGAAGGAGGGCCTTGAAGAATTGAGGAGGGTGATGGAGTCCACAGAGAAGCAGGAGTCTAAGGGTCCTAAGGACCTTCTCAAGCTTCTTGTGAAGGCGGGCGAGATAAGAACTGAGGAAGCAGCCGGGATTTTGATGGTGGAGAGGGAGACTTTAGACAAGTGGTCTAAGGCGCTTGAAAAACGCGGTTATGTCGAAATAGAAAACCCGAAAACCCAGGGCGAAAAGCTCAAGCCAACGGCTTTCTTGTTGACTAGAGTGAAGGCTATGAACGAGAAGAGCAGGAGGCAGATTCTTGAAGAAGAACTGGGGGAAGAAAGGCAGGAGCTTTTGGATAAACAACAGGAGTTGTCTGAAGAAAGGAAGGAAAGACTGGTTTTGGAGGAAAAGCTAGAGAACGTAAACGAGGAGGCGAAGAAAAAGCAGGCTGAAGTTGATATAGAAAAAAACAGGGTGGAGGAACTGCAGAAAAGATTGTTTGAGCTTGAGAGGAAGACTAAGGCAGCGTCCACAGAAGAAGTAGAGGCGCTGAAGTCAGATTTGGAGAAAGAACACCTGGAGAGGATTAAAATCGAGGAACAATTGAAGAAAGAACACGAGCTGCTGACTGAACTGCAGAAAAAGATGGCTGAACAACATTCAACGCTGGCTGAGGAGGAAGTTTTGAAGAAAAGGCAGGAACTCTTGGATGAAAGGGAGAAACAGCTTGGGCAGAAGGAGAAGGGGATTGAAGAAGAGGAAGAGGAGCTTAGACTGTTGTTTGGCGAGGAAAAGGAGGTCAGCGAGATAAAGAAGAAGGGGGTTGAGATAAAGGTCCATGAAGGTGAGCTGTCTAAAAGGGAGTCTCAGGTGGCTGAAAAAGAGCAGGCAATCAAAAAAACGATGGAAATACTGAAGAGGATAAAGCAAAGACTCATTGGAGAGAAAGCCCAAGTGAAGGAGATGAGCAAGAAACTTGACGAAAGAGCTAAGGTGATAGAAAAGGAGGAGGCTGAAATAGAAAAAGCGGTGACGTCTGAAATAGAAACCCTGAAGAAGAAGAGAAGGGAACTGGAGGAACAACTGAAGCAGTCGATGAGTAAGGTGGAGGTTGAGGAAGTGAAGGATGAAGAGCTGACTGACCTTGACGATGTAGATAAGAAATAATGGAAAAGCCTGAATCAATTCTTGTTTTAAAGTCCGGAAGCTGCAACTGGAGGGGATGCATGTTCTGTGGTTACGGAAGAATAGTGGGCTACAAGCCGACTGAAGAAAACGTTAAAAAAGACTTTGACCTGTTTTTCCAAAACGTTGGAAAGGATGCTGGAACGGTAAAAGTGTTCGGCTCCGGAAGCTTTTTGGACGAGAAGCAGGTGCCTGCAAGCATGAGAAGGTATTTCATTGAAAAATGCGCTCACATAGGTGTTAAAAACCTTGTCATAGAGTCCAGGCCGGAGCACATAACAGAAAGCAAGCTGGCTGAATTCAGAAACCTGAACCTCACGGTTGCGATAGGCCTTGAAGCTGCAGACGACCTGATTCTTGAAAAAATAAACAAAGGCTTCAAAGTGAAAGACTTTGAAGAAGCCGTTGAAAAGCTGAAAAAAGCAAAAG
>VGJA01000041.1 GCA_016867655.1 Candidatus Altarchaeales archaeon
GTCGTTTTCGGCGGCTTCAGCGCTGACTCTCTTGCAGACAGAATCAATGATTCACAGTCAAAACTATTGATAACCTCGAATGTCAGTTTGAGAAGCGGCAAGAAGATTCCCTTGAAAGTGAATGCAGAAAAGGCTCTTGAAAAATGCCCTTCAGTAGAAGGTGTGATTGTTGTCAAGAGAACTGACTTTGACGTTGAGATGAAAAACGGGAGGGAAAGCTGGTGGCATGACGAAGTCAGCGCAAAAGACATTTCAGACACCTGCGAGCCTGAAAAAATGGATGCTGAAGACCCTTTGTTCATACTCTACACGAGCGGAACAACCGGAAAGCCCAAGGGGGTCTTGCACACCACAGGCGGCTACATGGTTTTCACCTACATAACGTTCAAATGGATTTTTGATTACAGAGAAGAAGACATCTTTTGGTGCACTGCAGACATAGGTTGGGTTACTGGCCACAGCTACATAGTCTACGGTCCTCTGGCGAATGGTGCTACTTCAGTGATGTTTGAAGGCGTTCCACAGTATCCAGAGCCTGACCGCTTCTGGCAGGTGGTTGAGAAACACAAGGTGACATTATTCTACACCGCGCCCACGGCAATCAGAGCTATTGCAAGCTACGGCGACGATTGGGTGAAAAAGCGCGATTTAAGCACTCTCAGGCTTCTTGGAAGTGTTGGCGAGCCGATTAATCCTGAAGCGTGGATGTGGTATTACAGGAATGTCGGTCATGAAAACTGTCCTGTTGTGGACACTTGGTGGCAGACTGAAACGGGCGGAATTTTGATTACTCCGTTGCCTGGAGCTCACATTTTGAAGCCTGGTTCAGCGAGCAGGCCTTTCCCGGGAGTCATCCCGGAGGTTGTGAAGGAAAACGGCCAGCCTGCTGCTAGAAATGAAGGCGGCTATCTGGTTATAAAAAAGCCTTGGCCCGGCATCATGAGAACTGTTTGGAATCATCATGAAAGGTTTGTGGAAACCTATTGGACTAGGTTTAAGGGACTCTACTTTACTGGAGACGGCGCAAGACAGGACCAGGACGGAGATTACTGGCTTATGGGCCGCGTTGACGATGTCGTGAACGTTTCAGGCCACAGAATTGGAACTGCCGAAGTTGAAAGCGCATTAGTAAGCCATCCCGCAGTTGCGGAAGCCGCTATCGTTCCTTACCCGCATGAAATCAAAGGCCAGGCTTTGTACGCTTATGTGACTTTGAAGGCGGGCAACGAGAAGACTGACTTACTGAAAGAAGAGTTGAAGAAGCATGTCAGCAAGGAAATCGGCCCGATTGCAAAGCCTGACAAACTGCAGTTCGCGGACGGTCTTCCGAAGACTCGGAGCGGTAAAATCATGAGGCGCATTCTAAGGAAGATTGCTGAAGGCGCTGACATGGAAGCCATTGGAGACACCACAACTCTTGCAGATCCTTCGGTTGTTGAAGTCTTGATGAAGGGCAAGCAATGAAGCAAAACAGGTGGTTGATTGTCGTCGGGGCTTTGATAGTTCAATTGTGCCTCGGCGCCATTTATTCCTGGAGCATTTTCGTCGAACCGTTGAAGAAGGCGTATTCCTATTCCACAACGCAAACGCAGATAATCTTTTCCCTTGCTTTAGCGTCTTTCGCCTTGACGATGATTTTCGCAGGCAAATGGCAGGACCGCAAAGGACCTAGAATAGTTGCAACCGCAGGCGGCCTGGTCTTGGGACTTGGCTATATTCTGGCCAAATACAGCGGCGGCGACTTTCTTTTGCTCACTTTGTCTGTTGGCTTGATAGGCGGCGCAGGCATAGGTTTGGGCTACGTCTGCCCGATAGCTGCCTGCGTGAAATGGTTCCCAGACAAAAGAGGCATGGTGACAGGGCTTGCAGTAGCAGGTTTCGGTGCTGGGGCATGGGTGTTCTCCAAAGTCGGGGCAGAGTTCATACAAAGTTACGGAGTCTTGCAGGCATTCTTCTATCTAGGCTTGGTTTTCCTTGTTGCAGTGGTGCTTGGAGCTCAATTATTGAAAAATCCGCCTGAAGGATGGAAGCCTGATGGATGTTCATCCCCTAGGGATGAATCCATGATAAGGGGGAAGCCTTCTGAGCAAAAGAAGTCTAAAGGAAAGAGTGAAGACTACAACTGGCGCGAGATGCTGAAGACAAAGCAGTTCTGGATTCTCTGGATTATGTTCATTTTCAGCGCGACTTCAGGGCTTATGGTCATCGGAATATTAAAGCCTTTCGGATTGTTCTCAGGCTTGGATGCTGCGACAGCCGGCACGGCAGTGGGAGTCTTAGCCTTGTTCAACGGCGCTGGGAGAATAACTTGGGGCGCTGTTTCAGACAAGTTAGGCAGGAACAAAACGATGTCTTTGATGTTCCTGCTTCAGGCCGGAATGATGTTCATACTTCTAAAAATGGGCTCTTCAGGACTGCTTCTTGCAATAGCATCCGCTTGGGTGGGCTTCAACTTCGGAGGAAACTTCGCGTTGTTCCCAAGCGCGACTGCAGACTACTTTGGAACAAAAAACGTTGGCGTCAACTACGGCTTCGTGTTCACAGCCTATGGAGTAGCTGGCATACTCGGCCCAATACTAGGAGGAAAAGTGTTTGACTTGACTGGAAGCTACTTGTGGGCTTTCATACCCACCGGAACACTGTGCCTGATTGCTGCAGTACTGGCTTTAAAGCTAAAAAACCCGCACCACAAGGAAAAGGAATAGTCTTTGGTATTATTAACAAAATTTCTTAAATACTTTACTGTGAAGAAAAGGTTAAAGAAAACAGCTGGCGTTGTGGGCAGCGTCTTTGGCTTGAAATTGAGCAGCCAGATTGTCAATGCTTTAAGCAAACGTTTCCCGGGCGAGCCCTTGAAGATACTGGGGAAGTTTGTGAGCACTGAAATCGATGTCAGGATTGCATTGGCTGAAAGCGACATCAAAGCCGGAAGGTGGGTTGAAGCCAGAAAAAGTTTTTCCAAAGTAATGGGCATGAGCCTGGAAGAAGTCTTGGATGAAAAAGACTTGAAGGCAATGAAACAATACCTGAAGGAAAAGAGTGCTGAAAGAAAAGCCATAGCCTTGGTCTACAAAAACCTCAGAAACAGAATACTTTTCAAAATCTAGCAAGCCTGCTTGCAATCAAAAAAGAAGAAGAAAAACAACGTAAGTAATACAAACTCACGTTGTTTTCCTGCTGACAATCAAACCACTACTTTTATTTACCTATTTTTTCCAGCAATTCAGCAAGCCTACAGCTGTACAACCTTTAATAAAGGTTGATCAAACGACCTATCTTCGCTCTCCCCTGCGGGGGATCGCTCGATAGGTCTGGCCTCGCTTCGCTCGGCAATATAAATGCACTCAATAAAAGTTGCATTCCAGTCTAACTTCACCCGACGAACTACTTTTATTTACCTATTTTTTCCAGCAATTCAGCAAGCCTGCAGCTGTAGCCCCATTCGTTGTCATACCAAGCGAAGACTTTCACCAAATTGCCGCCAATCACTTTAGTAGACTTGGCGTCAAATATGCTGCTTGCAGGATTCCCAATTATGTCACTGCTGACTAAAGGCTCCTCGCTGTACTCCAAAATTCCCTTCAACGGGCCTTCAGCAGCCTTCTTCATCGCAGCGTTCACTTCCTCCACCGTGACATTTTTCTTCAACACGGCAACCAAATCTGTGAGAGAACCGTCAGGAACAGGAACTCTAACCGCAACGCCATCCAACTTTCCTAACGCAGAAGGAATCACCTTCCCAGTTGCCTTAGCCGCGCCAGTCGAAGTTGGAATGATGTTTGTTGCAGCAGCCCTAGCCCTCCTCAAATCCTTGTGAGGAGCATCCAACAACCTTTGATCTGAAGTATAACCGTGAATAGTGGTCATAAAACCCTTCTCCACTCCAAAATTCTCCTCCAAAACCTTGACTACCGGAGTCAAAGAATTGGTTGTGCAGGATGCGTTATCCAAAATAGCGTCATCAGCATTTATGATACTGTCATTCACGCCAAGGCATATGCTCTTGATGCCCTCTCCCTTGGCTGGAGCGCTGATGATAACCCTTTTGGCGCCTGCCTTAATGTGCTTTTCAGCATCCTCCTTTTTCGTGAACAAGCCGGTGCTTTCAAGCACGACCTCCACCCCCAACTGTTTCCAGGGGAGCTTTTCAGGGTCTCTTTCAGCAATTACCAGTATCTTCCTGCCGTTAACAACCAAATTGCTCCCGTCAACAGATATGCTTGCGTCAAGATTCCCGTGAACGCTGTCATGCTTCAAAAGATGCGCCAATGTCGTTGCATCAGTCAAATCGTTTATAGCAACAACTTCAATATTCTTCTTGTACTTCAAAGCAGCCCTTAAAACGCACCTTCCGATGCGTCCAAAACCGTTTATACCAATTTTTACCATAGCAACCACCTGTCTGTGAGTAATAATTTGAATAAGAATTAAAAAGAGCTAAACAGCTTAAACTTCCCTCGGAATATTCAACGCCTTCTTCACAATAGGCGCGAACCTGCCGTCAATGGCCAGCTTTATATCGTTGTTCAGCATAATCTTGGTTACAGGATTTTTCAAAATCAAATCATGCTCAGTGTAATAGTCGACTATGTCATCGTGGATTTTGTCAAACTCGGGATAGTCCTTGAACGCTGAAATCAACACAAACTCCAAGTTTCCGGCTATGTCAAATATGTGCGCCCCCTGGCTCAACACCTTTTCAATTCCATGGCGTCTGGCGTTCAGGCTTGACTTTGGGTTAACCACCACGTGCGTCAAAACCAGCATCTGGAAGTCCAATGCGGCAAGATTTGGCACGTTTATCGTCTTTATCAAGCCACCATACTCAAGCTTCTTCCTGGCGTTGCTTACATACTGCCTCGTCATAGACACTTTTTTCGCTATCTCGTTGTCGTTGAGCTCGGGATACTTCACTACAGCATAAAAAACAAGCTTTTCATTGTCTGTGAGCTTTGCAGGCTCGCTCTCCGCGAACTCGGTGTTGAATTCCAGCCTGTCCTCTCCTGGAATATTGAAATGCTGTTTCATCAGAGGAGCGTAGTCATAGAAGCGGAATATCTTGGACACTCTGAAAGGGAAGAAGACGTGGGTTATGCCCTCTTCGGGCAGGAATCCCTGTTCCCCATACATCCTATTGGAGTAGTCTATGTATTTTTTGGTTTCAGTGAAGTTTGTTGCCGTGCTGAGCGCTATCCTGGTCTTGTCTGAGGAGCGTTTGAAAAACACTTCCGGGAATTTTTGCGTGGACGTGTATTTTTCGCGCATCTCGTATGTCACCAGCGGGTCGAAGCTTCCGTATCTCACTGTCAGGAGCTCGCAGCCAATCCTCTCTAGGTTAGGGGCCTTTATGGTGGTGTACAGGTTGTTCTTTTTTAGTTTGTTTCTTATGGCTGTTATTGTGGATCTTTTTATCTTTGTTTTTTTTGAGAGTTCAGTGTCGTTCAGGCTTGGCCATTTTACTAGGGAGTAGAAGAGCAGTTTGTCGTTGTCTGTTAGCTTTATCACAATTACTTATGGCACTTTTGCTTTTAAAAATGGCTTTTTTACATCAGATAGTTATTTAAGTCGTTTTTTAGCATGTTGTCTGACATTTTTTGGGGCTTACTGCAGTCATTTTTCATTTTTTTGGCTTTAAAATACATCTTTTGCTTTTACATTTTGTCAGTTTCTACATTAATTCTTTTGTTTTATGATATTACTTATTTCCATTGAAAATACATAACTTTTGTAAAAATAATTAATTTATAGCAATCTAAATAACATTATGACAATATTTTGTTTATAATTCTGTTAAACACCGAAAGCTTTAAATATAACCTATCACATAACTAAGTGACAAGAAGTAGATAGACAACTTGTCTAGGGGTTGGGTAAAATGGCTAGAAACAAAAAAACTGTCGTAAAACAACTCCTTAGTGCAATAATATGCGACAGACCAACAACTGCCGCAAAACTAGCCCACAAGCTGGAAATGCCCCTAGCAGACGTTTCAGGGGCGCTAGTAGCACTAAAAAACGACGGCCTAATACGAGAGGTTGAAATAGAACAACTTATAGACGAGTTAAAGTAAAATGACCCAATGTTGCCACATATGTTGTAGCTACTGCAAAAACCACGAAAAATGCAGGGCAAGAAACGGAGGATGCGAGCGATGTGACTACTGGAAATACGGGGAATGCACCAACCACAAAAAATCCAGATTATAAAAACGCAGCCTCCAACACCCCCTAGATTCTAAACTTTTAAGCAACAATTCTCAATAAACATACACGGGGTGTTGGATTGCTTGCAGAATATACGATACAAAATGGAAGACACTGAAACAAGCCCCATCCAAGAATACCAGCAGGACGCTTCCGCACAAAAAGAAGCCAAAATAGACGTTCTTATAGAAACCCCAGAATTGACCTGGAGGGACATACTCTACGAAGTCATAAAGGGCATGGACCCATGGGACATAGACCTGTGCGAGCTTGCCACCAGATACGCCAAAAAAGTCGAAGAAATGCAGGAAATGAACTTCAGGATACCTGCAAATGTTGTACTGGTGTCCAGCGTACTGTTGAGGATGAAGGCAGACGTGCTGCGCCCAATGGAATCAGACCCATTCCTAGACAACAAAGAAGCTTTCGCATACCTCTTCAGCCAAGATTACTCCTCGTTCAGGACAGGAGACGAGAAAAGAGAGTACGAGATTTCAGCAATACTCAAGCCAAACCGCCTGCTGACCCGGAGAGTAACTGCAGAGGAGCTGATATCTGCAATACAAAAAGCCCTTGAAGAACGCACCGAAAAGAAATACCGGCTGGAGACTGAAGGCGGCAAAAGAATGCTCGTAATAGCAACAGACTGGGACATAACAGAGATAATAGACGAAGTCTACGGCAGGATAATGGAAATACTGAAGGGAAAGGAGTTTGCCTTGTTCTCAGAGCTGGCTAAGACCAGGGACGAGATGATTAGAGTGTTCACGTCCATACTCCACCTGTCCAACAAGCAGAAGCTCTCTCTCAGGCAAGAAAGAATATACGAGGAACTGTACATACACCCTCCCTCACACAGAATCTGAGCTTTTTAAACACATCTTCATAGTAATATATCTTAAAAAACCTTTATGGTGAAACACAATGGCGGTAGTAAACTTCAAGCTGACGAAAGTCACAGGAGAAAAAAGGGACAAAGTTTCCAAAAAAACAACGGTCAAGGCCAACTCGGCCATAGAATCAGTCAAAAAAGACAAAGCTGAGGGTGTTGGAGAATACCTGCACATAAACTTCAAATACGAAGTCAAATACGACCCAGACATCGGAGAAATAGTTCTTGATGGCAATTTGTGGTACACCAGTCCAAAGCTGAAAGACATGATGGAAGACGGCAAAGATAAAATCCAGCTGAAAAATGAAGCAGTACAGGAGATATCCACTTCAATAATCAGGGAATGCCTTTTGGAGTCCTTGGACATCGCCAAAAAGCTTAGACTGCCGCTGCCTATAAACCTGCCGAGTGTGGAAATAAAATCCAAAACAGTGGACTTCAAAAAAGCCACGTAATTCTGTTTGACATGGAATTGTCAGGAATCTGCGACCTCTGCGGCAAAACCGGAAAACTGTCAACCTGCATGCTATGCGGCAAACGAATCTGCATGAATTGTTCAACACCAAATAGCAGAACATGCAAAAACTGCATAAGCGGGAGAATGCAAGACAATTCTAAAACACTGAAATAATTAGGTCTCCAGTCTTCGGTTTTCAGTTTTCGGAGAACTGGAAATAGGGGAACCGAAAACGGAAAAATGGAAAACGGAAAACAGGAAACCGTTCATGCCTATGGCATGAATCCCCTTTAGGGGGAAAACCGGAAAACCCGTGAAAACTTGAAAACCGCGAATTACGCCAGTCTGCCTGCTTTTTGATTTAAATCTTTTCAAAGACTTGTTTTATCTTTTCTGTCGTCCATCCGCCGCCGAATCCTACTCTGAAGTATTGCTTCAAGTGTTCAAATCCTTTCAGGTTTCCGCCGAAGCTTGAGCCTGGG
>VGJA01000042.1 GCA_016867655.1 Candidatus Altarchaeales archaeon
TTTTGGGTCTTCAGAGAACTGGAAACGGAAAACCGAAAACCCGTGAAAACCATGGAAACTTGTCCCCATCGGGGGATCCCTAATAAGGGGAAAACCCGTGAAAACCGAAATCTCATGGACAAGGTAGCGCATCCAATCCCATTACCTTGCTTTTCAGTTCCTGGAATCTGTTTTGCAAAGTCAACTCAGTAACGCCTTTCAGCTTTATGATTCTGTTTTTGTCTGCTTTTCTGTCTCTAGTCAAAACTCCTGCAAGACACATTGCGGCTGCTGCAGCGCCCATAGGCTCCCTTCCAGCAGTAATACCTTTCTTTGTCGCCTCTTTAAGTATTTCGATTGTTTTGGCTTCTGTTTCGCCTGAAATGCCAAGCTCTATAGCAAGTCTTGGAACATAGTCCATTGATGTTACAACTGGCATCTTCAACTCCAGCTTCCTGCAGACGAACCTGTAGCTTCTGCCGATGTTTTTCTTTGAAACTCCTGAAGCTTCCTCCAGTTCTTCCAAAGTCTTTGGGAGGTGGTGTTTTCTGGAAACCAGGTAAAGCACGGCAGCGACTACGCTTTCGATGCTCCTTCCTTTAACAAGGCCTTTGTTGACAATCTTCCTGTAAAGCTGGGCGCACTCTTCCTTGATGTTGCTTGGAACGTTCAGGAATGAGCACATTCTGTCCAGCTCTGGCAACGCTGTGTAGAGGTTTCTTTGAACGCTGTCTGACATTCTGGAACGCTTCTGCCACTTTCTCATCCTGTAGAGCTTGGCCTTCTGCTCTGAAGGAATGCTGTTTCCTCTAATGTCTCTGTCGTATTTGTCTATCTCTGTGGTGAGACCTTTGTTCAATTTTGCGTATTTTACAGGACCTCCAGCTCTTGCGCGCTTGTTTCTCTGGTCTTCGTCGAAGGCCCTCCATTCCGGACCGTCGTCTGGTATTAAGTCTATTAGAACCAAACCGCACTTGTTGCAGACCATTTCCCCGTGCTTGTGGTCTAGTATTATGTGCGTGTTGCTGCAATCTGGGCATATTGATGTGTTGTTGTCCACTTTTAGTTGGTTAAAGCCTGCAGGATGAAGGCTCTAGAAGTCGATATCTAGACTTTTGTCTGATAGCGTATATGACTGCTAGAAGCGGTTCACCCCAACCGACTTCACATTTTTTGTGCATTATAATAGTGCGGGGTAAGTATTTAAAGCTTTCGTTTGTGTTATGACGTATAAACGAAATATTTATTTTCGCTTTCTGTGAGTGAGGGGTCAAACGACAACAAAACCAAACAACAGAGAAATCATTACGGTAATTAGGTACAACAAGGTGCACCAGTGACAGGGTCAATACAGCGAGTGCAATACAAGGCATCAACGATAGTGGGTGCAAGAGACACCAAAACAAGGGCGAAAATAGTATACATAATTGCCTTCTTGCACTCCTCCCTCTCCTCAGGCTGGGTGGAGAGCATCCACTGTATCCCCTGGATTACGATCATAAGCGTGCCCAAGGTAGTGGCGATGTCATACAAACCCTGCTTAAGCTCGTTCAAGTTTATGTAATTATTGACTGCCTGAGTGCAACCTGACATGAGGATAAACAGAGACAAGAACAGTGTTGTAGACAGATAATGCTTGCTAGAAAAAACCCCGCTGGCCATACCGCTTAAGTATTTTATCCAATGGCTTAAATATTAACCCATATAAAGGTTTATGAGAAGGGTTAACTAGGATGAAGGACATTGTTTTAATCAACCCACCCTACCAGAAGACCTCTTGGGAGAGAAGCTACAGCCCCTTGGGGCTCCCCTACATTGCATCAAACCTTGAAGACAAGGGACATAGTGTTGGAATTGTCGACTCTGACGTGGAAGGCCTTGATGTTGAAGGGGTTGTCTCGGTTGTGGCCAGGGAAAACCCAAAGGTTGTTGGCATAAGCGTGCTGACCCACGCTCTGCCCAAGGTATGCCATATAATAGAAGGTATAAGGGAGATTTCAAACTGTGAGATTATTGTAGGCGGAGCGCACATTACAGCAGACCCTGAGATGGTCAGGAATCTTGGGGTGAAGTATGGAATCAGGGGTGAGGCAGAGTACAGCTTCTTGAATGTTGTTGATCATATCCTTGGAAACACCAGTTCACTTGAAGGTGCCGAAGGTTTGGTGTTGAATGAAAACAACATATTGCGTGTCAAGAACCCGTGTTTCATAGACGACATCAACAAACTTCCTAGGCCTGCAAGACATTTGATTGGAACTGGGAGGTATAGGTACACTTGTGTGTTCTCGTCCAGAGGGTGCCCCTATGAGTGTATATACTGTGCAGAACAGTGTAAGAGGGTTAGATTCCGGGAGCCTGAGAGTGTGGTTGAGGAGGTGGAGGAGCTTGTGAAGGGGTATGGTGTGAGGGAGTTTGAGTTTGGGGACAGCGTGTTCACATTAAACCACGCCCATGTGTTGGAGATGTGCGAGCTTCTGAAAAAGAAGAATTTGAGGGTGAGGTGGAGTTGCATCACTAGGGCTGATTTGGTTGATGGAAGCCTTTTGAGGACTATGAGGGATTCTGGCTGCAGGTTTGTGTCCTTTGGTGTTGAATCTGGCGTTGAGGAGATACGCTTTAGGGGGGGGAAGGAGATAACTGACGACAAGATTAGGGAAGTCTTCAAACAGTGCCGTGAATTTGGCTTGAAGACGAGAGCGTCCATATTGTTTGGAAGTCCCGGTGAGACTTTGGGTGATATGAGAAAATCTATTGAGTTTGCCAGGGAGTTGAAGCCAGATTACGCATTGTTTAGCGTGACTCAGCTGCTGCCTGGGACGAGGTTGTTCAAACAGGCGTTGGCTGAGGGTAAGGTAGACAAGAACATCTGGTTGGATTATATGCAGGGTAAGAGGACTTCTTTGGATTATCTGCCTGACGGTATTACATTGGAAGACTTGTATAGAGTAAATGTTGAGGCTTTCAACCGTTTTTACTTGGATGGTGGTTACATTAGGGGGAAGATTTCCGGTGTCAGCAGTCTTGTGGAGCTTAAGGAAGCTTTGTTTATACTGCTTGCGAAGGCGAACGTCATTCCGGTTGGTGGTGTTGTGGAGGATAGTATGCATAAATGCATAGAATAGGAAAACAGGCATCGTAGTTTAAGTCTTATAGGGGGACAGTAAGTTAAATGCATAAATGCATAAAATTTGTGAATATTAAGGCATACGCTCCAATAAGTAGACATAACGAATAATGAAAACAATACAGGAAATAAACGAAAAAATCAGGAAAGGGAAGGCAGTAATAGTAAGCGCTGAAGAGATGCCGGACATTGTCGAAAAGGAAGGTGCTAAAAAGGCGGCTGAAAAAGTAGACATTGTCACAACAGGAACATTCGGTGCGATGTGTAGTTCAGGAGTTTTTCTAAACTTCGGTCATGCAGACCCCCTAATCAAGATGCAGAAAGTATGGCTTAACGAAGTGGAAGCCTACACAGGAATCGCGGCAGTGGACGCTTACGTCGGAGCCACAGAACTAAGCCTTGACAGAGGATTTGAGTATGGTGGGGCGCATGTCATAGAAGACTTGCTTGCAGGAAGAAACGTGAATCTTAGGGCTATCGCCTACAGCACAGACTGCTATCCAAGAAAAAGCATTGAAACATCGATAACGCTGGATGACATAAACCAGGCTATTTTGTTCAACCCGAGAAACTGCTATCAAAAGTACAACGCAGCGGCAAATTCTTCAGACAGAGTCTTGCACACATACATGGGAACACTGCTTCCAGGAAAGAGGAATGTAAACTTTTCAGGGACAGGAGAGTTAAGCCCGTTGAACAACGACCCTGAATACGACATAATCGGTTTTGGAACTAGGATATTTCTTGGAGGCGCCAAAGGCTATGTCGTTGGGGAAGGAACGCAGCACAACCCGAAGAAGGGGTTTGCAACCATCTCGGTTAAAGGAAACCTGAAGGAGATGAACACGAAATACGTCAAAGGGGGCACGGTAGCTGAGTATGGAACAACACTATACATTGGAATCGGAGCTGCGATACCTGTGTTAAACGAGAAGATAGCAAGGAATACGGCAGTAAGAAACAGGGATGTCAAAGTGAACATTTTTGACTACAGCGTTCCAAGGCTCAGCAGGCCAGTACTCAGGGAAGTCGACTATGAGACACTGTTCTCCGGAGAAGTAGATTTGGGTGGAGTCAAAGCTAAGGCGAGCAGCCTTTCAAGCCTGAAGATAGCGAGAGAAATTGTGAAAGAGCTTGAGGATTGGATAAATCACAAGGAATTCTATTTGACTGAAAAACTGGAAGGCCTTCCAAAGGAGGCTGAATTCAAGCCGATGAGGATTAGTGAAAAGCTTGTTTCAGTCAGCAGGGTGATGACCAGGGAAGTGTTGACTGTTCAAGAAAACGAGAATATAGAAAAAGTCTGCAATCTGATGATAAAGAGGGGTGTGGACCAGATTCCGATAGTCAACAAAGACAAAAAGTTGAGGGGCATTGTGACTGCTTGGGATATTACCAAGGCGACTGCCAGCGGAAGCAAAAAGCTTTCTGACATAATGACAAGAAAGGTGATAACCGCAAGCCCGGACGAAGCTGTTGACTCAGTGTCCAGAAAATTGGAGAAGTACAAGATAAACGCCACTCCGGTGGTGGACAATGAGGGTGTTGTCGTCGGCATTGTCACTCTTTCAGACATAAACAAGTTTTACAGGAGGGGTAGATGAACACCTATGAAATAATTTACTCGACTGAAAATTCAAGCGAGCCGGTACTCTCAAGGGTAATACTGGAGACCAAAGCGCTGGTGAACATCCTGAAGGCTGACATAGACCAAGACAAGGGCGTTATGGTAATAAGCATCAGCGGAAGCACTGAGGATGCCAAGAGAGTCATCAAGGCATTCAGCAGATATGGCGTCAAGATAAGGAAGATAGAGAAGAAGATACTTCTGGACAGAGACAAATGCATAGACTGCGGGGCATGCATTGGACTCTGCCCGGTTTACGCTTTGGAGTTCGACAAAAAGAAAAAACTGGTTTTATATGAAGACAAGTGCATTCAATGCAAAGCCTGCGTCAAGGCATGCCCTATGAAGGCATTTTTAATAGAAGAGTGAAAGAGTATAAACTGGATTACAAGGAATCCCACCTGAAGATTCTATGCGACATTGACTGCAGGGGTAGGGCGCTGGAAAAATTGATTGAACTTTACAGGCAGGTTGAAGTTCAAATTAAAAAAGACCCCTTGTTTCAGATGTCCTACACTCCAGTGAAAGCTGGCGAAAAAAGCCCGAATGTTGTCTTGAAGATGGCTAAGGCAGCGGAAAAAGCCAGTGTTGGACCGATGGCTGCAGTAGCGGGAGCAATAGCTGAAGAACTGGGATTATTCATTCTGAAAGAAGGCGCCAGGGAGGTTGTCGTGGAAAACGGCGGGGACATATTCCTGAAGTTAAAAAGTGAAAAAATTGTCGGCATACATGCGGGCAACTCTAAATGGTCGAACAAACTGGCATTCAAAGTAAAGCCAAGTGAAACTCCAGTAGGCATATGCACGAGCTCGGCAACGGTCGGGCCATCGATAAACCTTGGCGAAGCGGATGCGATAACTGTTGTGTCAGAGTCTGCAGCGCTCGCCGACGTTGCGGCAACAGCCATTGGAAACAGGGTTAAGGGCAGGGACGGCCTGAAGGAAGCTGTGGAATACGGGAAGACCATAAGAGGCGTGAAGGGTTTCATAATAATCAAGGGGGGCGAACTGGCAGCCTATGGAAAAGTTCCGGAGTTAATCAATAGTGAATTCAAAGTTGCCAGGTAGTCTGCCTGCTGCAGCCTTTATTGGTGGACCATCTTCAGCAAGTCTGCTTTGGTCACAATGCCCTTGACTTTGCCTTTTTCCAGCACCACAACTGCAGGACTGTTTTCAAGCAGGACTGAAGCCGTTGAGACCGGAGTGCTTGGATTCACAGTCGGCAGCGGGTCTTCAATGCATGACGACACTTTTCTCCGCGACAAGTCCCTGACGTCCATGCCCGAACCGATCTGGCTTAGTATCGTGGATTCGGAAACCGAGCCGACGATGATTCCTCTTTCAAAAACAGGCATCTGGGAGACGTTGTGTTTCTTCATCTTCCGGGCCACTTTCTCAATGGTCTCGAACGATGAAACGCCGTATACTTTATGGGACATTATTCCGCTGACTGGGGATTCCTTCCTGCGCAGGCTGTCAAGGGCGCGGAACAAGGAGGCTGCCTTTGAATAGCCTGGGTCTATGCTTCCGGACTCTATCCTAGCTATCAGGGACTGGCTTACTCCGGAGCGCCTTGAAAGCTCAGACTGCGACAAACCTGCCTTCTTCCTCAACGCCTTTATCTCGGAAAGCTCTGGAATTTTCATCGCATAACTTGAGCTATATAATATTCATAAATGCATAATTAAAAACAGATGAAAGAAGGCAATGCAGGCACTATTCTGGAAGAGCTCAAGAAGCTACACAAGACGCCCAGAATGGAGCTTGCATACGAAAACCCGCTGCAGTTGCTGGTTGCGACAATGCTTTCAGCCCAGTGCACAGACAAGAGAGTGAACATGGTGACTGAAAAGCTTTTCAGGAGATACAAGACTGTGGAGGATTACGCTAACGCCGACTTGAAGAAATTCGAGCAGGAAATAAAGTCCACTGGGTTTTACAGAAACAAGGCCAGGAACATAAAGAATGCGGCGCAGAAGATTTTGAAAGACTTCAAGGGAAAAGTCCCTGAGACCATGGAAGAATTGTTGACTTTGCCTGGAGTTGCAAGGAAGACTGCGAACATTGTTCTGACTGCAGGCTACGGCATTGTTGAAGGGATTGCGGTGGACACTCACGTTAAAAGGCTTTCATACCGCCTTGGATTCAGCGTAAACACAAGTCCAGACAAGATTGAGCAGGATTTGATGAAACTGATTCCTAAAAAAGATTGGAGTGTCGTTAACATGACTCTGGTTTTGCATGGCAGGTATGCCTGCCAGGCTAAGAAACCGAAATGCAGCCAATGCGTGATAAACAAAATTTGCCCGAAAAAAGGGGTGACTGAATGGCGTTAGAAGAATACAAGAGAAAGAGGGATTTCGGAAAGACAAGCGAGCCTGAAGGAGCTGTCAAGGACACCGGAAAAAGCGTTTACGTCATCCAAAAGCATCAGGCTTCCCACTTGCACTGGGATTTGAGGCTGGAATTTGACGGGGTTCTGAAGAGCTGGGCAGTGCCCAAGGAACCACCAGTAAAAGAAGGTGAGAAACGCCTGGCAGTTGAGACTGAAGACCATCCAATAGACTACGCCAGCTTCCAAGGGCAGATTCCCGAGGGAGAATACGGCGCAGGAAAAGTGGAAATATGGGACAAAGGCAATTTCAAACTCATTGAACGCACAGCAGACAAAATCTTGATTGAAATCAATGGAAAACGACTTTCAGGGCAATACTACCTTGTGAAGTTCCCGAAGATTGGGCCTAAAAACTGGCTGTTCTTCAAAAAGAAAACTTAACTGGTTAATCAAGATATTCCCCATAATACTCCCAATCGCATACCTCCTTTAAGACTTTGCCGTTGTAGTGTATCTCAAACCTCAAAGGTATGTCAGTTTCCCTTGCCAGAGTGAACCTGCAGACGTCTTCATCGCCTTCAGACATTTTTCCAATATTCACCTCGCTGGCTGAGAAAAATTCTTTGTCCAATGCGACACACCTAACCTGCTCCAGGTCTTCGCTGGCGCTTATATAGAGATTAGTGGACTTGTTGGTGCACTCAGACCAAACGCTTGGAGGGGAGGTCTCCAGAATCCCAATGAACATCAACAATAATATGATAGAAACAAGGAATATGCAAAGCAGTATCAGAATTGAGGCAAGCGTGCAGAAGACGGCTATTGCAAAATCCCTGACGCCGTCTGCCTTCATAAGAGGATATTGTTTTAGGGCAATAAAAAAACAGCTTAATATGTTAAACTAATAATTAAAACAGGTGTCTTTATGACCGAGGAATCAGATGCCTTGTTTCAGGCGTT
>VGJA01000043.1 GCA_016867655.1 Candidatus Altarchaeales archaeon
CTGCTAGAACTACTAGTGCTTATGTAACTACTGCTGGAACTACTACTAGTAGAACTACTGCTAGAACTGCCCAAACCACCACCAGCCAAACTACTACTAGAAGAAGTAGAACTACTACTGGAAGAACTACTAGTACTAACAAAACTACTGCTGGAAGTACTACTACTGCTAGAAGAACTGGTAGACACAAAACTACTACTACTAGAAGTACTACTACTGCTAGAACTACTAGTACTAACAAAACTACTACTAGAGCTACTACTAGTAGAACTACTGCTGCTGGTCTCCTCACTGGTAGAAGACTCGCTGCTACTACTGGAAGTGCTACTACTACTGCTACTACTAATGAAACTGCTAGAAGTGGAAGAAGAAGTGCTGGAACTACTGCTAGAGGTGGTAGACAACTCAGTGCTAGAACTACTGCTAGAAGATGTGGATGAACTACTACTTGATGTGGAAGTGCTGGAGCTGGATGAAGAACCTCCAGGAGGACAGTATGAGCCCTGGTAGTTGTTTACTTGACCGTTGACGCCGTTTGAACCTCCGCCCGAACCTAAGCCGCCTAAGACGCTGTAGACTGCAGTGGCGTTGTCCATAACAGTGCAGAAGCTTACGTTTATGGTTCCGCCATTGCCGCCGCTGTAATATCCACCACCTGCATTACCGCCATTCGACGTCAGTGTGGAGGAGTCCAAGAAAACACGCAAGCCCTCCAAGAGGATTGTTCCCCCATAGGCGCCAGCGCCACTGGAGCTGTCTCCGCCGTTGACGTGCGGGTTAGCGCTCGAAAGGTTGACGTCACCACCATGAGCCTCCACATGTATTAAACCACCATCCACGCCTAAACTTCCAGCACCGCCATCGCAGTTTACGGTATTGCTCATGAGCACGCTACCGCTGGAGTAGACAAAAAGCTTTCCCGCAGCTCCCGCCGGGCTTCCAGGACCGCTGCCAGAACACAAAACACTGCCTAATGTGACATCCCCAGCTGTGGCGTTTATTATAACATAACCGCCGCTTCCTCCGGTTCCACCAGCTCCGCCATCTCCGCCCTGAACATAAAAGACGCCGTCGCTGAACACTCTACTTGCGGTGACTGTGATGTTACCGCCACTGCCGGCAAAACCACCGTTCACATTACAACCGCTGGCGTTTAGATGACCAAGAGAAGTAACATTAAAGTCTCCGTTGACGTTGAATATCACATCACAGCCATTGCAGTTGCCGCCGTAACTGCAGCCAGTGGACAAAGCAGAGTTGACTATGACCTGAGTGAAATCGCAGACTTCTCCACTACAAGAGGTTTTGTTTATAGCACAGGGGGAGTTAACTTCACACGTGCTTCCTTCGGTGCAGTCCGCGCAAGTGCCTGCTGTGTTATAGGCATAAACAGTCTGATTGCCATAAGTGAACTCCTGCGTATGCTTGCCAGAGGTGAGGACCTTGGCGGTGTAGTAGCTAAAGTTGCTGTTGCAGGAATAGTTTGCAACAAAAACACTAACGCCATCGTAAACAAAAGACACATTATCAACACCGCAATTTAGTGCCAAAGGCGTTAAATCAGCGGGGGGAACGCTACCATAAACCGTTCCATTAAACCCGCGCACAGTAAGATCAGCAACACCGGAAGTATTTAGTATGACAGTCCAATTACCACCTACCATAGGTCGGGAATAAACGTTAATCACCTCAATAAAACCGCCGGCATAAGCCGAAAAGTTTTTGACTGAAAAAGTGATGGTGCCGGAGGACTCATTCCTCGTGAAAGGTATGCTGGTTTTCTCCCAGCCTTTCGGACATGTGAAAGAATTGATGTCAAAGCTGGGGCAATGCAACACAGCGTTCACTGGACCATAGTATGGAACAGTCAAAAGAGCCTCCTCAAAGTTTGTTAGATTGCTTGCCGCGAAGACGGCAGTCCCAAGCTTTCTGTCTTCTAGGAAGTCAACCTTCAGTTTAGCATTAGACGGTTTAGAAATCAAACCCTTGACAACAGCTTTCACACTGCCTGCGCCCTTCACGCCAGCGCGCCTTCCAACACCCATTTGGGCGTCGAAATTCAAGTCCAAACCTTTCTTGCCAGGAGTGAAAGAGTAGGAGCCCAGTGTTCTGCCTGACGCGTCAAGAGTCTCAACTGGCTTGGTTTTAGGAATCTTGAACTTGAAGACTTCTGATTTGGAGCCAACGTGCAGCTTGAAGTCCTGGGCGCTGTTGTTCGCAAGCGGGATGACCAAAACCACTCCTTCAAAAGGCTTGGCTTCGGTTGTGCTCAAATTGTATTCAGAAACCCCCTCAACCCACACACGCTCTGTTTTACTGGAATTGTGACTGAACCTTAAAACAAAGTTGTCGCCCTCAATGCCGACAAAGCTGAATGAAGTTTCGAAATTTAGGTCTGATTCTATTTTATCGCCCACCACATCGCCATATGAGTCCAAAACAGACTCCCTGAATCCGAGGGCATATACATTTAAGTCTGAGACGCCAAACGAATACACGCCGCCAGCGATTTCCACTGAACTGTTGACCTCAACCCAGCTATTGCAAGAAAGGTTCTTGAAGTTGAAATCACCGCACTCAAGCAGAATGTTAGCAGGCTTTCTGGCAGTCAAAGTGTAGTTTACTTCATCAAACTCAAAGCTGTCGTTGAACACAAAAAACCTGCTGCTTGCTCTGGAATCCTCTAGAAGCCTTACCGCAAGAGAATCCGGAACGCCAGTGAAACCATAAGCAGACAAAAATTCTCCATGGTCCACAACGCCGTAAGGAAGGCTGCTGTAATGCAAGTCCACACCCCAAAGACTCTGGTTAAGGGTATAAAAGCCCGTCGGATTGCCGTCTCTGTCCACAAACCAGAGGCTTATGTTCCTCGCTGAAAACTCCAACGGAGGACCTCGAATCACAACGCCGCGCAAAAACCCGTATTCAACGCTGTCGACAACCAGCTGGCTGTTCGACTTCAAGTCCACAAACAAAGAAACATTTTTATCCACATGACGCAAAGAACAAGTGTCAGCGCAGACATTGGAAAAACGATAGTGTGGGTCCTGGAAGAATGCCGGCAGACTGCGCCAGCCGCCGTAGTTCACCCCGCCCTCTAAAGCAGACAAATTCAGACTCACCAACATCACCTGGGCGCTCACTATACTATTGGAAGACGCCCCATGAGAGCCCAAATAAACGTAAAGCGGGTCATCCCACTTGTCGCTGAAAGGCTCAAAACCCCAAAACATACAGCAGCTTCCGTCTCCAAAACAAAAACGGTTGGCTGAAGCATGGTCAACACTATAGACCTCCCAAATAGTGCACGCCCTGCTGTCCCCGACAGGAATTTTGGTTTTGGAAACACTAAAGCCGACAAAACCATCCGGCTTGGAAAAGCCGTCTCCAAACTCGCTCAACGTGTATTCAACAGCTGTTGAAAAAAGCCCGCTGCCGCCGCTGCCGTTGACCAACACCAAAACCAAACTGCCTTCCTCGCTCAAAACAGGCCTCTCAGGCTTTAAAGTGGAGGAATCCAAAACCTTCAAACTTTCAGAACCAGAAACCAAAAAAATCCTGCCTCCGCCGCGCAGCAGACCAGAAACAGCCAGAGAAAGCGGAGTGTCGTCCAACTCAACAGCAACAACACGCGAGGAAGAAAAAGTCAGATCAACATCTTTTGAAATAACAACAGGGCCGTACACAGTCAAACCAGTAAACCCGCCGCCAAACCAAAAACCAAAGAAGAAGACCAACACTAGAACAAAAACCAAAGGTAAAAACAGCATGTGTTGCCTAAGAAAGGACATAATATACTATAATGGGCGATATGAGAATAAAAGCCAGAAAATACACTCCACTGCCGCAAAAAATGGAAAAACACTGGCTTATAATGAATGAGATTTTATTCTTAAAAAGGGTAGTACACGCGAAGTTGTGCTGTCAATACTAACATGCAACACAAAAAAAGCGTCAACCAACATGAAGGACAGCACAACTGCAAACATATACCCAAAACAAAAAGCGTCACACATCATGAAAGACAGCACACCAGCAAACTTACACCTAAAACAAAAAAAAGCGTCAACCAACACACGAGCCAGCACATTCAGTCCACATGAAGCGGTTGCTTCAGTATTTCCTTCGGATTTTTCACCAGCATCTGGTGGAAGTCCTTCTCCTCCAAACCGTGCTTCTGCAAAAGCTTTACGTAAGCTTCAAGACATTCGCTGGGGCTTGGATTACGCACCTGACCGCCGTCTGAAGTCAAAATAACCTTGTCCAAGCCGATTTCCCGCATGCATTTTACCTGCTCCTCAAGCGGATAATCTTCAGGATTATCCCGGTCCAAATACATGATATAGCAGTACTCGATATACGCCCCTTTTTCAGCCAGCTTTTTCTGCACCTTCAATGGCATCCTGATGTCACGCTGCATTGGATGAGTAATGATGACTGGAATGCCCATCTCCAAAGCTTCTGTCGCCAAGACTTCAGACTCCTTCCAAGACAAATGCCCGGTTGCGAGAATGCAGTCCATTTTTTTTATCATCTTCAAAACCCGTTCGCACTTTTCAAACAATTTGTTGTTCCAGTCTGTTACTTTAATGGCTCTCAACTCGGTCTTCTTCCTTGCCACAAAACTGGGGTCCTTAACCCACTCAGGCGGAAACTCAAACTTGCTCTTGTTTTTTCTAAGATGGTTTTCGGCATGAACAGTCGGAAACCACACGATGATGGGAAACTTTTTGGACATCACAGCCGAAGCATAAATCGCGCTGGAATTAAAACCGCCCATAAAGTAGTTCAAAGTCAAAGAACCAATCAATTTTATGTCGCCGTCAACATTCTTCTTGGCTGCATTGATTGCAGTAATAGTCGGGAAACTGTGCGCTTTCAAAGCAACTCCCGCAATCCTGCCCTCCTGCTCTTTGATCAACTCTTCCATGTTGTACTTTCTGGGCAGTATGTCAGGCCCGATGTGAAAATGCATGTCAAAAGACCTTTCCAACAATTCCTTGATTTCCCTTTCTTCCATCATTCCAAAACACCCCTATTTTCATTCAAAACTCTGGTTGAAGCAACGATAACTCCATCCTTAATTACATACCTCACAGACGGGAAGCCGTTCAATACTTCTCTCTGATTTTTTCCATTGCAAACAATCAAATCCGCTTTCCTACCTACTTCAACACCATAGCCCAAGCCCATAATCTTTGCTCCATTGACAGAAGCCATGTTGAAAACTCTTTCAAAATCACTTGCTTCAGTCATCCTTGTTGCAGTGATAAGCACGTGCATCTCCCTCAGCATCGAACAATTTCCAAGCGGGAAAAAAAGGTCCCTGATGTTGTCAGTGCCTAAAGCAACGTTAATTCCATTCTGCAAAAGTTCCTTCACTCTAGTCAGACTGTTTCCAGGCCTGCCGGCTTTTTCTGGAAACCTCGTTATCAAGTTTGCGGAAGGCGTCACAATAACATTCATCCTGGCTTTCTTCAAACCCTGGATAGTCTTCAATGCAGTATTGTCGTCCACCCTGCTCAAGCTGATGCAATGCGTTGCACTTACTCTGCCCTTATACTTTTCCTCCAAAGTCTTCTCAACCAAGTAAGGCAGCATAAAATCATCAGGATTATTGCTCTCGTCAATCTGAACTTCCAAATCTTTATCATGCTTTCTTGCAATCTCAAACAAAACATCGATGTGTTTTTTCCTTTCCTCAACTGTTTTTTCCACCAATGGAAGCCCGCCCAGCAAGTCAGCGCCCTTCTCAAGAGCTCTTTCCAGCAAGTCCTGCTTTTCCTCTGAAAGAACGCCCTCCTGCGGGAACGCGCACAACTGCAGTTCAACAAGATTTGAGAATTTTTCTTTCAGTTTCACCAATGCGTTCAACGCAGTCAAGCCAGCGGTAGTGTCAACATCAACCTGAGTCCTCACAGCAGTGCAACCTTGCACAATCATCTCAGTCAAAACCCGTCCAGCCCTTTCAACCACTTCACTCTCGGAATAATTTCTTTTGAAAGACTTGAGCAACTCGCGGTTCTCTTCCAAACTTTTGCCGAACTGATTTGGCTTCATCCTGGAAAGCAAGTCAGCCTTGTCCAAATGAGTGTGAACATTCACAAAACCCGGATGAACCAACATTCCATCGGCATCGATACCCCCCTTAGAAGAAATTTTTCCTTTTTTAGAAATCAAACCTTTAGAAAAAATAAAGTCTGAAGCGCCGCCGTCTGGCAGGCCAGCATTCCCTACAGTAAGGTCTAGGACACCACCAACCATCCTAGATAAAATATTAATGAAACAAAATATAAAAGCAAAAATTCGGACTTTAGTATTTAGAAAACAGAAAACAGGAAACTGAAAACAAGAAACTGAAAACCAAAAACCGAAAACTGTCCCGCAGGATCTCCGGTAGGGGGAAAACTCGTGAAAACCCGCTTTAAATCGCCTTCACTATTACTTCATCCACGTCATCCAGTTCTTTGACGTGTAGTCTCACTTCTTCTTTGCTGCTCGTCGGGATTTTTCTTCCCACATAGTCTGAATGTATTGGAAACTCCCTGTGCCCGCGGTCAACCAAGACTGCAAGCTGGATGCTTTTGGGCCGTCCATGATGAATCAAAGCGTCCATTGCTGCCCTCACTGTCCTGCCGTGGTAGATGACGTCATCTATTAAAATGACGGCTTTGTTTTCTATGTCAAAAGGTATTTTAGTTTCATCAGCAACAACCTGGGCTTGAGTTAAATCGTCCCGATGGGTTGTGACATCCAAGACTCCGACTGGAAGGGAAATTTCGGAAATGTTTTTTATTTTTTTTGCAAGCCTTCTCGCCAAGGGAACGCCCCGGGTGATAATGCCGACTAAGACCACCTCCTTTAGGCTGGGATTCCTCTCCACAATCTCGTGCGCAATCCTCGTCAAAGTGGTCTTGATTTCAGACTCCTCCATCACAACCGATTTTTCAGCCATAGGGAAAGAGATTATAGAGTTCAGTGTTTAAAAACGCTACTGGTCCTTCTTCGAGCGCTCGATTAGAGACCGGACTATTTTCACCGCCTCCAGGGAGTCTTTTTTGTCCACCAGCAGGTAGGTGGTGTTGAAGCTTGAGGTCACTTCAACCACGTTTATGTTGTTCACCCCCAGTGCGTTCATCAAATGCGCGATTACTCCGGGAGTGTCCACTATTTCCTTTGGGCTTGTGAGTATTATCGCAGACAGGTCTTTGCGCTGTTCTACAATGTCTTCTTTTGGGATTTTAAGCTTGCCTGCCTTCTCGTCGTCCATGAAGATTGTTGTTGACTCGATTCCTTTGATTACGACCATGAATCCTTTTTCTATTTTTTGTATTTCAGGAGGTTTTTTCAGGTAGAGTATGAGTATGTTGTCTCGCATCTGAAGTCTGCTTGAAGCGAAGATGTCCACATAGCCTTCCAGCTTTTTAACTCCAGTTCTTATTTTTTTTCCGGTTCTTTGCAATGCCATGGCTATGGCGTTTTCAGTCGTCTTTTCTCCAGCCAAGGTTTCGACTTGTTTTCTTATGTGCCTTGCCAGGGCTTTGTAGTTGACTATGCCTATCTTCAATGTGTCGTACAGTCTTAGGTCGCTTTTCAACACCGCTTCGACTGCCATGGGTATCGTTTGTCTGGTCATTTTTGTTGTAAGTGTAACAATTATAGGCGTTATGTTATAAAAAGCACAATTGGGTTATATTAGTGTTAACAATAGTAGATACAGGACAAGAGGCTAAACCAATAGAATAAAAGAAGAAGTAAACAAAAAGGATAAAGAATAGAAGATAGTAGAGTACAAAGTAGTCCAATAAAAAAACCAGGGT
>VGJA01000044.1 GCA_016867655.1 Candidatus Altarchaeales archaeon
ATAGAAGTCTTCACTCCAGAATTCGCCAGCCATTGGAAACGTAGTAGTCCTCTCATAGCTCAAGTCCAGTATGTCGTCTTTACTGCAGGAGTGGAACGGCACCTTTATGTAGCTTCCAGTAGTCTCTATCCTGTCTTCAGGGCATTCTGTTGAATCAGAGCCATGGGTTACCTTACATTCCAATGAGTCTATGGACTCATAGTCCCTTCCATAGTAAACATATTTCGTGCATCTGTCTGTCCCTGTTTTGCAAACTTTTGCCATCCAGTGGTACTTCTCTGTGACCAGTATGGGCTTTAACTCGCTTACATACAGTTTAGCCGCAAGCTCTATGCTCGCGCTGCTGTTGCCGTATATCATGTAGAACTTGCTTCCACCCCTGAAATACAGGTGGTATTCATCCTCAACATGGCATATTATCCCCTCGTCGCCGTATTTGGTGCCTGTGGAGCGTATTTCAGCTACGTTTCTCGCACCCGATATGACCTTCCTGTATGCCTCAAGAATGTATCTAGGCTGGTTTTCATTTTTGAAGTAGTCTATGTAAACCAAGACTATGCTGCCGTCCGCTGCAGTGAAAAGCTGCGCGTACCTGTAGTCAAAGTTGTTTTCATTGTAGTTGGACTCACTAACATAGTCCTTTTCCTCCTCACCTGCAATTACGTCTTCGTCTGATATGTAAGACTCCCTATAGAGACTCCAGCCGTCTGGAAGGCTTGCTCCTGTGGGAACGTCCAGATACGAGACATCCCTGACAGACTCCTCCAAGAGTAGTATCAAGTCGGCGTCAGGATAGTTGCTGCAGTCGGAATACTCAATAGCGGTTGCAGCCGGTAAAAGTAGAACAAAGATGCACAGCAATTGAAATAGACGGTTCATCAAACACCCCATATAGGGATTATGATTCACACAATAAAAGGGATGTTCCCTACTTTCTGGCTCCGTGTGTTTTTATGCATTTTGCTGCGAGTTGGTTTCCTTGTTTGCCGCATTCCTCCAGCTTTTTGCCTGAAAGCAAGCCGGCCAAAAAGCCCGCTGTGAAAGAATCGCCTGCGCCGGTTGTGTCTACTGGCTTGATTTTTTTGCATTTTACACTGATTTTTTCTTTGCTGGAGCTTATGTAGCATCCTCTGTCGCCCAAGGTGACTACGACAACTTCTACTCCCAGTTTGTTTAGTTTGCTTGAGCCTTTTTTGTATTCCAGTTTGGTCAGCTTTAGTGTTTCTTCTTCGTTCAGGAATAATACAAAGGTTTTCTTTAGTATGGGTTTTAGTTTCCCCATTCCTTTGCTGGCGTACAAGTCTCCGGGGGCGAAAGTTATTCTAACGTTTTTTGAAAGCCCGCTAACTAGCTTCTTCTGTTCGTCCAGCTGTCTTTCGCTTACGAAAGAGGTCAAGTGGACTATCTTTGAGTTGCTTGCATACTGTATGCTTTCTTCACTCAATTTCAGATGGTTGTTGGCGCCCGGGTAAGGACATAAGGTTCTTTCCCCTTTGGAGTCAACAAACCCTATCACCAAGCCGCTCCTGCAGTCCAATTTCTGTATCAAACTTGTGTCAACTCCTCTTTTTTCAAAGTCTGCAAGCATTTTCTGTCCTTCAGCATCCCTTCCAACAGCGCCCAAAAAACCTGTCTTAAAATCCAAGTCTGCAAGCCAGGCAACAGTGTTCGCAGCACTGCCGCCAGGACATTCATAGACTTCTGTAATCGGTTGATGTTCCCCGGGAACAGGCATCCTCCTCACACAATACAACCTGTCTAAATTCAAAGCCCCGAAACCCACCACGTCCATAGCAGATAATCTATTCTGAACTCCAGTTTATAACAGAAAAAGGCCTCTTTTAAGTCTTGGTGCATAGAATATAAGAACAGTATGGAAAACAAAGGGTTTTTTGTATTGCTGGTTGTTTTGGTTTTGCTGGCGTGCATGCCAGTCTTGGTTTTAGGTGAGGGTGGGGAGACTTGCAGCGTGGGGGAGAATGTTTGCGCTTTGAATGAGAGTGCAGGCGAGGCTGTTTCCTTTGGCCAGGCTGGCGAGCTTTCAGAGAATGTGACTTGCATTGTTTACTTTTACGGGATTGGTTGTTCCAAGTGCGCTGAGACGACTCCTTTCGTCCAGAGTCTTGAAGAGGAGTATTGCAATCGGATTAAAGTCCACCATTTTGAGATTTACCACAATACGTCCAACTACGACCTTTACAATCGGTATGCTGAGAAGAGGGGCATTCCTTTGGAAAAGAGGGGCATTCCTTTGGTTGCTATTGGTGATAAGTACTTTATGGGAGTCAGTCAGATTGAGAGTAATCTGGAGGATGAGATTTTGAGGGAGAATCCTTTGGAAAGCGTTTGCCCGCTTACAGACGAAAAGGGCTGTTTTTTGGACTACAATCCCACCGACCTATCGCCTCCCAAAAAGATGGAGGTCTCAATTCCCTTGATTTTGGTTGCCGGCTTGGTTGACAGCATAAACCCCTGCGCCTTTGCAGTAATGATTTTCCTGCTGACTTTTTTGCTTGAGGTTTCAAGCAGCAGCAGGCGTGTTTTGAAGGCAGGCCTGGCTTACATTGCAAGCGTCTATGTCACCTACTTTTTGTCTGGCCTGGGGTTTTTGAGCGTAGTGCAGCTTGCAGGCCTCTCCGGAACAATAGTCAAGGTTGCTGCAGTGGTTGCGATACTTGCAGGCTTGGTGAACATCAAAGACTACTTCTGGTATGGAAAAGGTTTTACCTTAAAGATTCCGGAGTCAAAGAAAAACACGATAGAAAAGTGGGTTCACAAGGCAAACGTTCCAGGAGCGATTGTGCTTGGCTTTCTTGTTTCCATGTTTGAATTGCCTTGCACTGGCGGCGTTTACCTTGCGATACTCGCCTTGATGGCAGACACGCTGACCAGAATAACCGCCATTGCATACCTGCTGGTTTACAACATAATGTTTATAGCCCCTCTTGTTGTCATCCTCCTGCTGGTGATGCACGGCATGAGCGCTGAGAAAATTGAACATTGGAGGCAGTCAGGCAAGAACGTGATGAAACTGGCTATGGGCCTGCTGCTGGTGATACTAGGAGTATTAATGCTTCTTTAGGAGTGACGATCAATTATAACATATTAATGAAAACAGCCAACAAAGTCGGAGTACTTAAACCAGTACCCTCCAGCCAAATAGACCTTCTACTTAAAGAGTTGCAGAGTGGCAGAGAATCCCACAGGTCCTATACACTTGTATTGGAGGTTCCAAGCGAGGGCGGGTGGCATCCTATTGATGAATGTGGTGGAAAGGCAGTGCCTATATCAGATTCTGCGAAATCAAAGAGAATAGTTGGAGGAGTGTCGTTGAGCGAGCTAATTGGAGATGCACCAGCTTACCGGTTGTCGGAGATGGAGCGGATAGTAATCGACGACCCTGAAAGACTTTTCCAACACCTGAAGGATGACTTGAAAGACAGGCCGGCAGGCGACCTCACAGAACAAAGATTGAGAGGCTTTAGAGGAAAGAGAGTGCCACTGGATCTTGCAGACTACTGTGCGATAGTGGAGAAGACTCACGGAATCACGTTTACGTTCTACCTTCATAAAAGCAAGCCTTGGATATCAGAGCTTGCGCGAGCTTTTGTCATAGCGCCAGACGGAAGAGATACTCGATTGTGGTCGGCGTTGAAGGAACTCGAGGGCGTATCCTGGAAAGAATTCAGTGAAAAGTATCGGCTTGAGGAAGTGCCAGAGTCATATGTCAAATCAAAAACCAAGAGTGTTATGGATGCCTTGCATATGGTAAAAACCTTTTTTGGTGTTGGAAAAAGTGATTTTACAAAATCTTTCTTCAAGAACTATCTAAATTCATTTATACCGGGCGTGATGAACCACTTGCCTCAAGAAAGCCCAGATATTAATGAATCAATCACCGAAGTAATCAGATTGCATGGTCGCATTAACACTGCTCTTGGGTTTTCGCGGTGGATTCTAAAGTCCGCAAGAGACAGGTTCTTTGGGGTGTCAGCTAGGACTCAAGCCGTCATGAGCTGATCTAATCTGCCGACTTACCTATGATTTCTTATTTGTTATCCCTAGGGTAGTGTTCTCTCTTTGATTTGGAGTAAGTGGTACTTACCTTCAGTAGAGATAGTATCTGCTGGCGAGTAAGGACTTGAACTAACTTGGAATACCGCCCGTCTAAACTAGTGGCATTTAATCGATTTTAAATCCGTAATCTAAAACTCAGACACAACAAAATGCTGGGCTGGCTGTTTGACAAACTGAAGGGCGGGAATACGCTTTACTATCCGGGTTGTATGACCAAGTTTGCGTTGAAGGACAAGCAGGAGAAGTATGAGAAACTGCTGAAAAAACTGGGCATAGAGTATATAAAGCTTCCTGACGTTGAGTTGTGTTGCGGGATTCCTGTTTTGAATGCAGGCTATGTTGAGGACTTTGAGGAGTTGAAGAAGAAAAACCTGGAGATTTTCAAGGAATATGACGTCAAGAAAATCATCACGAACTGTCCGGGCTGCTGTCATACTTTGAAGAATGAGTATGGCTTGGATGCTGAGCACATAACGCAGGTGTTGGCGAGGAATATTGACAAAGTGGAAAACTGGAAACAGGAAACCGTGGAGGCCCGTGAAAACCTCGGGAAACCGTGGAAACTTGAAAACCGCGGAAACCGTGAAAACTTGAAAACCGTAGACATTACTTACCATGACCCTTGTCATCTAGGTCGTTGGGGCGGGATTTTTGGAGAGCCCAGAGAAGTGTTGAAGAAGAAGGGTTTTACAGTCAAGGAGTTGGATTACAGCAGGAGTGAGAGCTTGTGTTGCGGCGGTGGCGGTGGTTTAAGGCAGAATGACAAAAATGCTGCAAGCAAGGTTGCGTGCAATGTGCTCAATCAGGTTAAGACGAAAAAGCTGGTGACGGCCTGCCCGATGTGTTTTTACCACCTGAGGGAAAACGCCAAGGACGTTGAGGTCTTGGATTATATTGACGCGGTTGAAGAATGATAGACGACTTGATGAAGATATTTGGAAGAAGCAATGTGGGAGTGGACAAAAAGGATTTGCTTGCTTACAGTTTTGACGCTTCAGACGTTGAAGGCAGTTTGCTTGCAGTGGTCTGGCCTCAAAATGCGGTGCAGGTGTCTGATTTCATGAAATATTGCAGTGGGAACAATGTGAAGGTTTTTCCGAGAGGTGCTGGAACAAATTTGTCTGGCGGCGCGGTTCCGTTCAAGGGCGTTGTGATAGACTTCTCCAGAATGAACCGCATTCTGGAAATTTCTGAGGACTCTGTTACGGTGGAGCCTGGCGTGATTTTGGAAGATTTGGAAAAGAGGCTTAACGAGAAAGGCAAGACTTTTCCAATAATGCCTGCCAGCGACAAAGCCTGCACTGTTGGAGGTTGTATTGCAGAGGATTCTGCGGGCATAAGGGCGATAAAGTATGGCACTATGAAAGACTGGGTTTTGGACATGGAAGTCGTGCTCGCTGACGGCAAAGTAATGAACGTGATAGACAAAAATTTCATCGGCAGCGAAGGTATTCTGGGATTGATAACGAAAGCAAGACTGAAGATTGCAAACAAGCCTGCCTTGAGGACTCTCACAGTATCCCATTTGGACACGTTGGAGGAGGTGCAGGCGAAAGTCTCTCAATACTCCAAAGAGGGCGTTTCTTCCTTGGAGTTTGTTAGCAGGATAGCAAACAAGCTGGCTAAAAAACCTGTTGGAGGCAGTAATACGCTTATAGTGGAGTTTGAAGACGACAGGGGTGAAATAAAGGACCCAAATAAAGTGAAGGAGATTATGGAGCACAGGAAGACCATTTCCTCCCAGATGGCTTCTATTGGATATGTGGTTGTTGAAGACCCTCGCGTTCCTGTTGAAAAAACTGCGTTGTTCCTGGAAGAATTGGAGAAGCTTGGGATTCCCTCTTACGGACACATGGGCTATGGAGTAATACATCCCAGAATGAAGGAAAGCAGCCAGAGGAAAAAGATTGCGGAAATAGTGGCCAAAGTGGGGGCTAATCCGGTTGGCGAGCACGGCATTGGTGTCCTTAAAAAAGCGTTGAAGACCAAAGAATGGTTGATTCCCTTGAAGAAGAGGTATGACCCCAACAACATTCTGAATCCTGGGAAAGTATTGCCAGACAAAGACGTCCCAAATGTGGAGAAAATCGACGTCTGCGTTTTGTGCGGCATGTGCCGCAGCAGGTGTCCAGTATTCAAGGCACTGCTGACAGAAAGCGTGTCTCCTAGAGGCATGGCCATTTACATCGAAAAGAATCTTTCAGACAAAGTCTTCTGGGAGAAGTGCACTCAATGCAGAGCTTGCGACAGTGTGTGTCCGATGGACGCCCAATTAAGCAAGAAAATAAGAGACAAAAGAGCTTCGTTGATAAAGCAGGGTGTTGAGACTGAACCCAATAAAAAAATGATGGAAAATGTTAGAAAGCATGGAAATCCTTTTGGAAAAATAGAAGAAGGTAAAAGTCCAAAAGAACTATACTGCTGCTGAAAATTCAATGAAAAACATGTTAACAAAAGTAATCCCTTTGGGAAAATAGAAGAGGGCAGAACTTCAAAAGAGCTGTATTGCTGCTGAAAATGAAAATCAAGTTATGTTCAACAAAATAAGGAACGAACTATACTGTTGCCGAAAATGTCAATAAAAGTAGTATTCAACAAAATAAGTAACTACTCTATTGTTGCTGAAAAATGTCAATAAAAAACATATTCAAACAAATAAGGAATTCTGAGGAATTCTGGACTCTCACCTATCTCGCAGCCTTGACCTACGTGATATCTCTGGTGTTTTATACAGTGTTGTTTTTGGCTGCGCCGCTGTTAATACAGACTAAAAACTTTATCACCCTAGGCATCGGCTCGCTATCCTACTACCTAGTGTCAGCATTCTACATGTGCCATCAGCTTCCAGAGAGGTCTTTCTTCCTTTTTGGCATGCAATACCCAATATGCGCCCGCTGCGTTGGAATCTACATTGGAGGCTCGCTTGGCGGTTTTCTTGCACTATACTATGAAAGGCCTAAACGGCTTTCAGGCAAAATGCTTCTAACATTCTTCATAGTTCTAACACTGCCTATGGCCTTAGATGGCGTAACCCAGACCCTGCTCTACCAAAGGGAAAGCAGCAATCTCACGAGGCTTGTCACCGGCTTGCTTTTCGGCTTTGGAGTGTTGTACGCAATAACTTCCGTAATATCTGGAAAAGCAAAAGCCCTTTCCGCACAGCTGAAAGACGTAAGCAAAATAGCGTTTGGAGTGAACACACTGATGGTAGCAATAATACTGATTGCCTCACTCTACTATGGAATTCAGCATGTGTCAAAGCAAACCGCATTAAATTCTGCACTGGAATACTCAAACATAAACCCCGTTCAAACAATTGTAATCTACATTCCGCCAAACGCTGTCAGGAACATCAAAAACGACCCCTACCTAAAGTCATACAACGACGTAATACTGGCAGACATGCTTGGAGTCAGATATGACGACCACAAACATGGAGTCTGGGCTGTTGTGCTATTGAGCGAGCAAGCCAGATATGAAGGAAAAACAGTATTCCTGTCTGAAACAGGTGGAGAATATATATACTCCGACGCTTACACAGGCAAACTAATAAACTCCAAGACTCACTGAAATACTCCAAGTCTTTTTCCTGCGTCTAACCAGCCTTCCGCATACTCCAGAGCTGCAAGCGCATTGGCGTATTCCCCTTTTTTGTGGAAATGCTTTGCGTCGTTGTAGTAGCCCAAGGCCATCTCC
>VGJA01000045.1 GCA_016867655.1 Candidatus Altarchaeales archaeon
TTGTTGTTTTTCCGTGTTCTTCATATAAATCCAAAACAGTCTGGTATTGCGGCACTCTGACTTTGTCTGTTCTTTTGCCTGAAGCTAGGATTACGTCCGTGGTCCAATATGCATAATACCTCAAGTCTGGGCAGTAGTACAAGACTTTGTTTGTTGTTTTAATCATTTCGTTGCCCAAGTATTCCTCTTCTTTGTTTTCTATTTCCACGCACTGGAAGACTCCAACAGGTGTTGTAATCTCCTTCACTCCTGTGACGCTATTGAAATATTTTACGGTCAGCTTGTATGTCAGCCGGTTCAAATGCCTGGCGCTCATTTCCGTGGAGCCGTTCCAGGTTTTCCCAACCTCCAAAGGGAAGCTCAACTCCACTTTGCCTGGGCTGTAGGAGTAGGATGTGTAACCGCCGGTAGAAGCCCTCGGGTAGGCGACAACTTTATCCAAAATCCAGTTACCCTCTAACGTGCGGTAGTAGTCCCTGCTGCTTGCAAGCACAGTGGCTGCAGACTCGCCAGACTGGGTTTTCAAGCCAGAATACTTTCGGCCTAAAACATCTTGACTTCCATCGTCAGTCTTCCCAACGTATTCCACGCCAATGGAGCTTTCGTAAGTATCCCACATGCCCTCGCTCTTGGAAACAACAAAACTCCAGGTATCGCCGGTGGAATAAATTGGTAAGTCAGCCAATACTGTCAACGTTGTAGTAGTGGTTGCAATAGTTGACGCTAGAGTAGTCGCCTTTTGGATGGAGGTAGTGGATGTGGCTCTAGTCGCCCTGCTTGTGGTCGTGGTCTCTTGGACTGTTGTAGATGACTCTTTTTTGGGCTGCAGGCAAACGCAGCCTGAGACCAAGACCAGCAAAACCAACAGTGTTAAAAGCCTCATTGTTAATGAATTAATAGCTAGGGTTAAAAATAACTTAAGGTGAAACGGCTCATAGACTTGGGAAGATATGCCAGCCAATACAGGCTGCCGGTAGACTGCGTGACAGTTGAAGTCAGCGTTAAGGAGTCTGAAATAAACAAACCGGGGTTGTTGATGCACGGCAGTTTGAAAGACCCTTATTTGATACTGAAACTGGGTTTGCTTTCGCATGAAACCCAGTACTTTAAGGACTTCAAGAGCATGCCGCAAATCTGTTTGGGCTTGAACAGCACCAACCAGCAGCATACGATACAGGCGAATGGAAGCCTGAAAAACACTGCAGTAAAGTATGCGGAATACTTCAACCAAAATGGCGTAGTATACATACTAAGCGACGAGGTCAAAAACTATTTGACCTACAAAGAAGAGTTTGAAGACTATGGAAGCTACCAGAGAGGCAACGCATACATCTCGGAGCCCGTGCCAAGCTACCTCATCACGGGCGTTATAACCAAAAACATACCGCAAGTAATGGCTGCATTGCTTAAGGCCAACAGAAAAATCCCGGCATATACGCCAGACGGAACTGAATACAAAATAAAAGAATAAAAAAATAAAATAAAAAAAATATTTCGAATTTACTCCCGCTAGAGAATAAAACCCTGTTTACTTACCTGCCTCTCTTTTTACCGTAGCAGTCTCTGCAATAAACAGGCCTGCCTTCAGTCGGCTTAAAGGGCACTTCAGCGTCAGCACCGCACTCGCTGCACTTGATGGTGTACATCTTGCGCGGTCCAAAACGGCCGAAATCCTTGTCGTCGTCCATTTCCTAAATACCTCACATTTCTCTCTTCAGAAACCAAAACCTCTCCTCGCGAAGAAATATCAATTTCCTCAGATACTACCTACATATACAACAGCTGGGTTTAAAAACCCATTCCAAGCACTGGAAAAGTTATTTAAGACCATAAAACACCAAATAAATAGAGTCAGAGACTAAGCGTGTCTAAGACAAAGTCAAACTTCAACAATCAAACAAATGCAGTGCGGCTAAGCGAATCCCGCGAAGCGGGTGAGCGCATGCCGCACAAAGTGCCGGCTGATTTTGCAGCCGCCTCCGTAGCTCAGTCTGGCTGGAGCGACCGACGAGCCCTTTTTCTTTCCCAAAAGAAAAAGTCCCCCTAACGGGGATGTCCAGGGAACCTGGACAGCTTCACCCCAAAAAGAAAGGGAACGACCTATCCTCGCAAGAGCTCGGATAGGTCATTAACTAGTCTAATCAATACAATCAATTAAATCAATGAAATTACAAAGGGTAACAACACGTTGGAGCTAACCCCTGTGTGGTGACGCTCAACTTTTATGTCCTATTTTGCAGCCGCCTCCGTAGCTCAGTCTGGCTGGAGCGATCGACTTGTAATCGATAGGTCCCGAGTTCAAATCTCGGCGGGGGCTTATGTCCTGGGTTCCTGAGTCCCGCATCAGCGGGACGAAGTCCCCGAGCAGTGGCGAGGGGGAAATCCCAGCGGGGGCTTAGGTTGTGGGTGGTATTTCCTTATTATTCAGTTAATTATGTGTTATTTACCCGAATTTTGTCAAGATCTGTTGTCCTATTTTTGCAATATATCCTTCAGCCTCCTTGTTTCTTCCACCCGAAGTAATGTGAATGAGGTATTCATTTTTGCAAATCCAAAGATGGTAATAGTAGACGCCTGGTGGATCGTACTGACCCCCATAATCATGCTCATTGTTGACTCGAAATCTGCTCTTATCCCCATAATCATTCTCGCTTATAAGTCCCTCAATACTGTACAAGTGCGAGGAGTCATATTGGTACGCGCCATCTAGTTCGCTTGAATTTATAAATTTCTTCAGTTCAATTATTACTTGGGTATCATTTAAGCTGTTAATGACGTAGCTGCAGACGCTATAATGCACCATTGATAAATCAAAAGCAGTTTGTTCTTCTGTTTTGCAGTTGGTTCCATTGAGCCCGAGCTGCTCAAGGTTCTGTTCATCAGCATCGTTAGTCATCCCAAGCTGCTGGAGGTCTTGCTCATCAAGCACCAAGTCTTGGGTTCCTGATATTGTATGGGTTGTCAACTCCTGCTGGCAGCCTGCCAAAAGAACAACCACTATCCCCATCACAAGAAATACCTTTTTTTCCATATTTTACATATCGGCGCCTGTAATATTAAGAGACTTGAGCACCTGCATTTAAGCTCCGCAAGGCGCTTTTATTCTTGTTTTGTTTGTAGTGTGACTGGTTTTTATCTTGGGGTCTTAATATTTATTGCGGCGTGAAGTGTTTCAGGTTTTTTGTTTTGACGGTTTTGCTTGCTTTTTTTGCCAGCCATACAGCTTCTGGCGAGCTGTTGAGAGGTGTTAATCAGGCTCCTGCGGCTGTGGTGTTGAACGCTCCAACCAATATTACGAACAATTCCATGTTGTTGTCTTGGAGTCAGAATGATGATGTTGATTTTGTTAATTACACTCTTTTCCAGTCGACTTCTTCTGGCGTTCTTGGAACGGCTATTGTCGAGATTGGGAGCAGGGCTAGAACATGGTACAATGAAACCACTTTAACGCCTAACACAACCTATTTTTTTACGGTGAGGGTGTATGACTTTTACGGCAATTTCAACGACTCCAACCGGGTGAATGCTACGACTTTGGAGGGTTCTGTTTATCCCAACATTTCCATTGTATTTGACTTGATTCCGTCCTGTGTGATTCCTTTGGACAATCATTTGGAGCAGCGTTTCACGGTCATAAACACTGGCGGGGCTTACATGGTTTTTGATCTTGAGACCAACTGTTCTGAAACCAACCAAGGCATTACAGGGCATCCCCAGCCTTACCGCTTCTACTTGAATTCAGGGGAAAACCACAGCGGCATGCTAGGCTTAACCTTGACGTCTGGGCTGTCTGGGCTGTCAACGCCAGGCGAGTGGGACCGAACCCTGCAGTATAGGTTCAAGGATGTGACCACTGGAGAAACCTTGTATTCAGTCCGAAAGAAATACCCTGTGACAGTCTTAGACTCCAGCAACGTTTCTGGTTATTTCAACATAAGCGGCGTGGTGGTCGACCAGGACAACAGCCCCCGCTCTGGATGCAATGTGCAGATTACTAGCGGGGGATATGACACTTCGACTGCGACTCCTGAAGGCGGGGCCTTTTCTTTTATGGTGCCTCCCAACAAAAACTGGTTGCTCTACGCTTCTGGATACAGTATGCGCAGCGAAATGTTCATTAACTTGAACTCCAGCGTACACTACAATGTGACGCTGTCTCCTCGTCCTGACCCAGGCTATGTGTCGTTCAAGAACGTGTCCCTTAGCATAGGGTTCTGGAGGGGTCGCGCTACTGCAGACGGACAAACTTTCATGCTCCTGCAGGGGATGGAAAACTGGGCCAACTCAAGCATCAAAAACCAAAGCAAGATGATGCTATACAACATGAACGGCACAAATTTGTGGAACTATTCCATGGGCTGGGAGTCTTGGGGCGGCGACTTAAGCAGGGACGGCAATTATGCAGTCTTTGTTAACGTGGACCATCAGCCTGAGACTTCAGTGTTGGCTTTGCTTAACGCAACCAATGGGAGTCTCATTTGGAGCAAGAACGTTACAACCACCAACTTTCCGACAGACTACGGTATGATGGCAAGCCTGGAAGTGCGTTTGTCCAGCAACAACACTTATGTGGGATTCGGCACTATAGGCGGAGACTTCTACCTGCTGAACCTGACTACAGGAGACATAATATGGCAGAATTTCACTCAAGGCCAGATCAGGGGGATAGTGTTCAACAGTAACGACTCGGCGGTGTATGTTGGAAGCGGCGACGGTTTCCTGCGGAAGTATTCCACCAACGGAACCTTCTTGTGGAAAACGTGGATTGAATCCTGGCCTTTTGTGGAAGGCTTGAAGTTTTCTCCAGATGAAAGCCTCATCTGCACTGTCGGAAAAAGCGGGGAAATCACTTTAATCCAAACCAACAACGGCTCGAAGGTCTTATCTAGACATGGGGGAGGTAGCGCAGGGTACTGCGAGTTCACTCCAGATGGCGAGTATATGGTCGTCTCTGTCGGCACTTCATTCTCCTTCTTGTTCAACATGTCAGGGTATTTGGTTTCAAGGTGGGTTCCGATAGCCTACTGTGGGGACTACACTTCAGACGGACAATACCTCATGGCCCCGTTAAACGACTTTGCTTTGTTTACTCTGAACGGAGTTCAAGTGTCAACCATAAGCATAGGTTCTCCGTCGGTGAGCCAGTTTGCACACTTAACGCAAGACAACGGCAAGTTCGTGTTTGCTACCCGAGACCTAGCATATAACGGCAGCAGCATAGGCATCGCGTTCTACAACAGGAGCGTCAGCACCACTCCCACAACTACGACGACCACAACCACCACTACCACAACAACCACTACGACAACCACCACAACCACCACTACCACAACAACCACTACGACAACCACCACTACTACTTCAACCACTACGACTTCTACCACAACAACTACTCTGTTAATCTCTTATCCTTTGTTTTCTGGTTGGAATTTGTTTGGAGTGTCTGTTAATGTGTCTAATGTGAATGCTTCTAGAATGCTTTCTTTGTGTGGTTGTGGTCGTGTTGCCAGGTATGCTAATGTTGGTGACGGTAGTGCTTTGTGGGAGGAGTATTACACGAGTCCGGTTTCTGGAGGAACTGACTTTAATTTAAGCTTGGGTTCAGGATATTTCGTCAAGTGTGACAGCAATTCAACGTTGAACTTAACAGGTTCTACAGTAAGCAGCCTCAATTCCACTGTCTACTATGACTGGAACATTTTGTCTTGGACCAACACTTCTGGTAGCAGCAACGCCAGCCGTGTTTTGAACAGCATTTCCGGAGCCTATAGGATTGCACGCTATGCCAATAATGGTGTCACTGCGTTGTGGGAGGAATACTACTCTTCGCCAGTCTCAGGAGGAACAGACTTTGTTGTAAACTATACCGAAGGGTATTTCATAAAAGCAAGCCAGAACACAAGCTGGAGTAGATAAATCTTCAATCAGTATTGAGCATGGCGTAGATACGGGCAGACCATAATCAGTATGTTTTTGGCGTGTTCCTTTTTAGCATTACTTTTTCTCGTGATTCGTCAAATGTTATGACAAATTTGTCGAAGAATCCTTTTCGGCCGAGAAGCATCATGCCAAAACCGCTGTCTTGGGGTAGCACAAGTACTGGTATTGTGAATGTGTAGCTTTCATGCCCCTTGGAGAAGTGTATCCTGACTTCCGATCGCGTGGTCTTCACCTTCCCGCCAACGCCAACCGAGTCGGTCTGTTTGCCCGACAAGTTTAGCCCAAGTATTTCAGCAATGCTATAATCTATAACAGACACGTCAGCTCCTGAATCCAAGAGGCCGATATATTCTATAACCTCTTTGCCCAACAGCGTTAGCGGTATGACTGGACACTTGATGCTTTCAAGTGGCTTAGGCCTGTCGATGGTCTTGTACTTAAAAGTAATTGTCATTCTACGTTCAGAAGATCATGGTGGCTTCTTCAGGCACTCGTGTTATCAAAATATGCTTATTCGGGCACTTCTTCTTGGCTCTGGTAAAAACCTTCTTAGGTTCAGAACCTTCCGATACTATAGAGCCATTACATATGGCAATCCACTTGCCAACATGACTGCTCAAATTTGCACTCATATAAAACTCAAAGTTAGTCGGCATAAAACCACCTTATGTTTAATAATCTAGAGTTGGGGATATAAATACTGTCCCTATTGCAGAGCAAAGTCGCTCGCAGGCTTTTCTATATTTAGGGTTATTTCATAAAAGCAAGCCAGAACACAAGCTGGAGTAGATAAGCAAATCTAAGTTCTCTTTCTGGTTTTCTCCAAGGCTTTCAGCAGTTTTTTGGTGAATCTGGACTTACCGCATTTTTCCAGAAGTTCTTTTGCGTCAAGGTGGTGTCCGATGAACTTTCTTTGTGTGTAGTCTTTGACTATGGCTCCTTTGCGGCGGTATGGGCTCACATGGACTTTCACATAATCTTTCTTCAAGTTCAGTTTGATGTTGAACAGCTGTTCCAAGAATTCCTTTGTGTTGTGGTCTGTGGGGATGTACTCCAGCTCCTGGTTTATTGCCTTCACCACCTGTTTAAAGCCTTTTGCAGGTTTCATGCTGTTGTTTGATTTACGTTTGTTTTTGTCAGACTAAAAATACTCTCCAAAAAGGGTTTTTAACCAACGTTTGTTTAATTTGTAATTGTGACCAATAAAAGTGTTTCAAAGGCGAAGAGGCTGACATGGCAGGAGGAAGCTGCCGAGAAGGAGCGAATCCAGGCTGAAATACAAGGGCTTGCAGACCAGAGTCTAATGCATTCTCCCTTAAGGAGGATATCGCACGCTTTAGGCGCAATGAGGGTTGACTTGGACTCGAATTCGCTGGAGGTTACTCTACACCAGGTGGATGGCGCAGGCAAACGTGTGGCCGGCCTTGGAAACGTTGTGAACGTGCTAACCATGGAAAGCGATAATGTGGGTTACGTATACCGTGGCGACGGCGTGCCTCCAGAAGAAACTCTGCCCCAGCTGAAAGCCAAACTAGCTTTAGTCCAAAGTTTGAAATAGATAGTAGACCTTTTGCGTGATTAATCCAAAATCGATACATGGAAGGCATATTCACGCGGAGATGGCTTAATTGGTATCATGAGATTGATTTTTAGCTAGATACGCAAAAGGTCTAGTATTAAATTCCCGTCTCACATTATTACTAAACAACAATGCCTATCGTGCGTTTTTTCAGGTGGCTTAACAGGCTATTATCCAGAAGGCGCAACCTCAAGATTGGTTTGATTGGAGCTCCCAACTGCGGGAAAACAACGCTTGCCAACCGCATC
>VGJA01000046.1 GCA_016867655.1 Candidatus Altarchaeales archaeon
GATAATTGGAATTGGAGAAGTTGGACTAGACTACTGCTGGATTAAAGACGTAAAGCTGAGAGAACTGGAAAGAAAAAACTTTGAAAAATTCATACAGCTTGCTGTCGAGCTCGGCCTCCCGCTTGTGGTTCATTCAAGAGACGCTGAGGAAGACTGCATCAGCATGCTTGCAAAACACGGCAAAAAAGCTTTATTGCACTGCTTTTCCGGAACAATAGAGCAGGCTGAGAAAGCAATAAAATTCGGTTGTTTGATTTCGATTCCAGCCAATGTCGCCCACTCAAAACAGAAGCAAAATCTCGCCGAAAAACTACCTTTAGAGTCAATAGTCCTGGAAACTGACGCACCCTACCTGTCGCCAACTCCAAAAACAAGAAACGAACCGGTTAACATAAAAAAGAGCGTTGAAAAAATAGCTGAACTAAGGAAAGTGAATGCTGAAGAGGTTGAAAAGGCAACAACAGAGAATGCAAAAGGATTCTTCAAAGTAGGATAATTCAGTTCTCGGTCTTCAGTACTCAGTCTTCGGTTTTCAGTTTTCCATATCCGAACTTTTTGTTTTCAAACACAAGGAAACCATGAAAACCGCGGAAATCATGGAAACTTGAAAACCATGAAAACCGTGAAAACCCCGGGAAACCGAAAACGGGAAACAGGAAACCAAAATAGTTTATATCTGCGATTACCTATATCTTGAAAATGGATAGGAAGCCAGTTCATGCAGTTGAAAAGATTGAGAAGACAGTAAAACCCACAACCTACGCCAAGGCTGGCGTTGACATCAGAAGGGAAAACCAGACCATCAAGGGCATTGTGAACTGGGCTGAAAAGACATTCAAATTCAGGGAAGGCAAAGTAGGCCAACCTTTGTCTGGAATAGGGACTTTTGCAAACATGATAGACTTGGGCGACAACCGCGCTTTAGTCGTTTGTTCAGACGGAGTCGGAAGCAAAGTCGTGGTTGCCCAGGAGTTGGAGAAATACGATACAGTTGGGATAGACGTGGTTGCGATGAACGTCAACGATGCGATATGTGTCGGGGCTGAACCGATAACCATGGTTGATTACCTGGCGATGGAAGAATCCAATCCAGAGTTGGCCAGTGAGATAGCCAAGGGGATGTATGAAGGCGCCAAGCAAGCTGGAATAGCGATTGTCGGCGGTGAAACAGCCTGCCTGCCGGACATGATTAAAGGATTGAAAAACAGGGGCTTTGACCTGGCTGCAGCAGTTGTTGGGATAGTAGACAAAGACAAGATAATAACTGGAGAAAAGATTGTCCCAGGAGACAAGGTGATAGGTTTTGAAAGCAATGGGATACACAGCAACGGTTTGACTTTGGCGAGAAAAGTCCTGCCAGTCACCATGTGGACCAAGCTTCTTGAACCCACAAGGATTTACGTTCCTGAAGTATTGCAGTTGAAAAAAGAGTTTGAAGTCAAAGGCATGGCAAACATCACTGGAGGAGGAATGGCAAACCCGTTGAGGATAACGAAATACGGCTACCACCTGGACAACCTACCTGAACCTCAAATGATATTCAAAAAAATCCAGGAGCTTGGAAAAATAAGCGATGAAGAAATGTACACGACATTCAACATGGGAACAGGATTCACAATGGTTGTAAGCGAGAAAGATGCCTTAAGTATGAAAAAGAAGTACGGCCAGGAATACAGACTGGACATAATAGGCACTGTGATTCAAAAACACCACACCAAAATAACAAGAGGCGAGAAGACCATAATACTGGAAGAGCAATAGTAATCGTTCTTATACGACAAAAACCCAAGATATGAAAGAGTAAAAATGCCAATAAACAAAGTCGACAAAATCTGGATGAACGGCAAACTGGTCAACTGGGATGACGCTAAAATACACGTCTTAACCCACGCCCTGCACTACGGTTCAGGAGTCTTTGAAGGCATCAGATGCTACAAAACCAGCAAAGGACCTGCAGTATTCAGACTAAGGGAGCATATGGAAAGACTGCACGATTCAGCAGAAATCTATTTGAAGAAGGTTCCTTATTCAGTTGAAGAACTGTGCAAAGCAACAAAGGAGTTGATTAAAGCCAACAAGCTGGATTCCTGCTACATACGCCCGATAGTCTACCGCGGTTACGGCGAAATGGGATTAAACCCGTTGAAGGCTCCGATAGACACGGCGATAGCAGTCTGGAGTTGGGGCACTTATCTAGGAGAAGAAGGATTGAAAAACGGGATTAGGGCTAAAATATCGTCTTTCGTCAGAATAGACCCTAATGTTTTGCCGCCAAGAGCCAAGGCGACAGGCCAGTACATAAACAGCATACTGGCAAAGATGGAGGCCTTGGACTGCGGTTATGACGAGGCGATACTTCTTGATGGCAGAGGGATGATTTCAGAAGGGCCTGGAGAAAACATATTCATAGTAAAGGATAACATAATCTACACTCCGCCCATGCACGCAAGCATACTGCCGGGAATAACAAGAGACTCAGTCATAAAGATTGCGAAAGACTTGGGGATGAATTTGCACATAACAGACGTTGACCGCGGGCTTTTGTACACTGCAGACGAAGCCTTCTTCACAGGAACAGCCGCAGAACTAACTCCAATAAGAGAAGTCGACGGCCACAAAATAGGAAAGCCAGGTCCGTTAACAAGGAAACTGCAGGAAAAATTCTTTGAAATAATAAAAGGGCAAGACAACAAATACGAACACTGGCTGGACTACGTCAAATAAAGGTTTAGTTGATAATAGTTCCTGTGAAACGTTTCCCTTCAACAGCTTTCTTGAGGTTGCCAAGATTCCGGCCGTCCAGTATCAAAGTCTTTATCTTGTGTTTTTTGATTGTGTTGACCGCCAGCTTGTCTATCAAAGCGTATTTGCCAGGAGTCTGAGGGAGCTTGGAGATTATGGCTGAAAGCTCTTTAGCGGTTATTTTTTTCAGTAATCTGGCTTTCGGGTTTTTCCTTGGGTCTTCCTCATAGACTCCTTTGATGTTGGAAGCGTTAACCAATAAGTCAGCTTTCATCATGACTGCAATCTCTGCAGCGACGGCGTCAGTCGAATGTCCGGGAGTCGTTCCGCCTGTGACAACGATTTTTCTTGTGCGAAGGTCTGGCTTGGAAGCATTCCAAACGTATTCAGCCTTGTTGCCCAAGGCGGCTGAGAGAAGCATCGCATTGAGATACGTTGCCTTTATGCCAAAATAGTCCAACATGTCCCGCGACCGGGTGAATTTCCTGGCTGCTTGGATGTATTTTCTAGCCAGCCTGCCGCCGCCCACAACGACCGCAATCTTATGCTTTAGGGAAAGTTGCTTTAGGAGGGAGCAGAATCTCTCAATGAACCTGATGTCTATCTCCTCTGGACAAACCAGGGAACCTCCGACAGAAAAAACAATCTTCAACTTGGTATATTATTAAGCCGCTATTGTAATAAAATAAACCGTTGGGGTATGACTTCAGACAAACTGGATTTGCTGGTTTTCGGCGACACCGCCATAGACTACTTTTACGAAGTGGAAAAGCTGCCGAAGCTTAACGAAGCCTCGGACGTGAAATACGGCAGAAGATTCTACGGTGGCATGGGAGCCAACACCGCAGTGGTTGCCAACGCGCTCGGACTGAAAGTCGGATTGATGAGCGTCATCGGAACAGACGCTGAAGACTACAGAGCGTATCTTGAAAACCTAGGCATCAAGATTTACTTGAAAGGAATCTTCGGCGACACGACGAAATCAATGTTCTTCAAGAATAATGGGGATGAAATAAGTTTCTTCCATAAGGGAGTCACTGAAAAGCTTGATGAATTGGATATTGAAAAAGAATTTGGCCTGAACGTCTTCAAAAAAGCAGACGCAATTTACATGGGAAGGACTTACTTGAAGCTGCAAAGGCAGGTTGTCAGATACTGTAAAGACAAGATGAAAATCTACAACCCAGGCTACGGAGTCTTCAATTTTGAAAGAATGCCTAAAGACTTTGAGATGATAGTCAGAAACGTGGACATACTGATTTTAAATAAGCACGAATTGGAGCACTTGGAAAGCTTAGGCTTCAACCTCAGGAAAACCAAGGGGCCGAGCACTTTCATCATAACCAAAGGGGGCAAAGGCTGCTCAATCTACAGCAAAACGACTGAAGTGGACGTCGGCGCTTTCAAGACAAAATTGGTTGACGCTTCAGGCGCTGGAGATGCCTTCAATGCAGGCTTCATAACCGCACTGCTGAAAGGCCATAAGATTTACGACGCCGTTAAGATTGGAAATGCAACAGCCTCCTTCGTTGTTGAGGAATGGGGCTGCCAGACCAACCTTCCAACGTGGAGCAAGGTTTTAGAAAGGAAAAACCAAATACTATGAGAAATGACAGGCGAATGGCACGCTGTTGAGGTTTTGGACAAGGCATTAGGCATGACAAACCAGCTTCTGTTTGAGAAATTCAACCTAAACCTCTGGCTCAAGCTGGCGTTCATAGTCTTCCTGATAACCGGCAGCTTCAGCTTGAATGGAATCAGCAATTTCATAGACAAAGACTCTGATGCTAAATATATTCCAGTGATAGTGATAATTCTCGCAGTCTCACTTGTGATTGGACTTGTTTTTGCTTTCATAAGGGCAGTAGCCCAGTTCATGTTCATAGAAAGTTTGACAACAAAAGGTGTTGAGATAATAAAGGGCTTCAAGAGGAACTTAGACAGCGGATTCAACCTATTTTTGTTCAACATCGCATTCTTTTTGATTGCAATCATACTGATAATGGCGATTATCATCCCTGTAATATTTCTCATGTTTGTAGGTATTGTAAGCTCAAACGCCCTGATAATCATCCCAATCATTCTGCTGACAGTGGTCGTGGTGTTGGCGGTGAGCATAGTATTAAGCCTCGTCGGCATGCTCAACACCGACTTTGCCATAGTATTAATGCACAAAGAAAGAGAGGGCATGGTAAACGCCTGGAAAAGGCTTTTGGGTTTGGTTAAGAAAGATGGAAAACAATTTGCGGTTTATACTGCATTAAAGATTGCCCTCGCAGTTCTGGCTTCGATGATAGAGATGGTTGTGTCCATCGTATTGCTCATAGCCTATCTTGTATCAATGCTCATTATTGGAATACTGCTCGGAGTTATAGCATACAGCGGCGGCATTGACTTTGGAAAATCCCTCCTAATTTGGGTGCCTGCAATAATAATTGCTATTATAGGCTTTGTCATAATGTCCTATGTATACTCTGTGATAGTGCTGCCCATTTACGTTTTCTTCAGGTATTACAGCCTGCTGTTTTTAGGTAGAATAGAGCCAGCGGTAAATTTGATGGGAGAACAAAGAACAGCCAGGACAGAGGAAGAAAAAACAGTAGAAAGCAGTCCTGCAGGCGGGAAGAGAAAGCCAAGGAGGAAGCTGAAAGTACACTGAGACTGCACTGAGTTCTCGGTATTTATTCCACCAAAGCCTAGTTTTAATGCAATGGATGCAACCATCGTAGGCGGCTCAGGTTATACTGGAGGTGAATTACTCCGAATACTTGTTAGACACCCTAAAGCAGGGAACATCACTGTGACTTCAACGCAGCACGCAGGCAAAAAGGTGTCTTCAATACACACAAACTTGCGTGGAGTCTATGACAAGGAGTTCAAGGTGATGAGCGAGAAGACGCTGGATGCTGATGTCGTGTTCCTGGCCACACCCCACGGGGAATCAATGAACATAGCCCCGAAACTGGTTGAAAAAGGCGTCAAGGTTGTTGACTTGAGCGCAGACTACAGGTTCAAAGACGTCAAAGTGTATGAACAATTTTACGGCAAGCATGCAAGCCCGGGATTGTGCAGGCAAGCGGTCTATGGCCTACCTGAGATAAACAGAAGTAAAATAAAGAAGACGCAATTGGTTGCAAACCCAGGCTGCTACCCGACTTCAGTGATATTAGGAGTATTACCGCTTAAGGGAATGAACCTCAAGATTGAGAAAGTCACTGTAGACTCTTTTTCTGGCACTTCAGGCGCTGGAAGCAAGCCAACTGAATTCACACACCACAGCGAGGTTGATGAAAATCTCAAAGTTTACAATGTCGGAAAACACCGCCACCGCCCCGAGATGGAAGCAGTATTAAGCGAACAACTCAATAAAAAAGTCAAAGTCTCATTCACGCCAACGCTCATACCGGTGATAAGAGGCATACAATCCAACATACATATCAGTGGAAAAAGCAGTATAGACATGATGAAACGCTACAAAAAAATCTACAAAAAAGAACCGTTTGTGAGGATAACCGAAATGCCTTACATCAAGAATGTGGCCAACACGAACTTCTGCGATATCGGAGTCTGGCAGGACCAAAATGCAGGAGAGGTGACAGTAGTATCGGTCATAGACAACCTTGTGAAAGGGGCTGCAGGGCAGGCGGTGCAAAACATGAACATAATGCAAAGATTTGAAGAAACAGAAGGGTTGAAAAACATTGCAGGACACCCCTAATCAAAACAATTTAATTAAGATTCAAGCCAGAATTCGCCTGACTTTGGTGAATATGATTGAACTGCTTTTCGTACGGCAACAGACTTTGAATGCGATAACCACCTTATACTGCGAATGCCTCAAGATGCATTTCAGTGATCTCACCAATCCACTTAAAGATCAGCCGCTCAAATGCTTAAGCTCGATTTCAACATCAATCAACTGTTTTTGATAATCAACCATGATTTTTTTCAAATCCTTGCCGCTAATCCTCCCCTTCTCAAACTCGGATTTGGACAGGCTGATTGAATCCTCAATCTTCCTCTTCTGCCTTTCAAGCTCTTTAATCTTATTTTTCTTTTCCTCAAATTGGCTTGCAAGCACCAAGTCACGCTCGCCCCTGACCTCTTTGGTATAGTCCACAGCCGCTTCAAGCCCAAACATCGGCCTGAAATTTTCAATCTCCTGCAGCAAATCCTTGTACAACTCCCTTTCGCCGCTCTTTTTTACTTGACCTTCAGCAAGCAGATACCAAGGTGGAAGCGAAGACTTTCTCTCCTTTAGTGTCCTCACAAAGTCGTCCATAATCGCTTCCCTCTCCAAGCCGCCGTGATAAGCTTCTTCCCAAGGAATCTCAAGAGCATGATCGCAAACAGCCTTGATGTCAGCGCTGGAATAACCCTCAGTCAACTCCCCAAGCTTGCTAAAATCAACGTCACCTGCAACAGGACGGTTCTTTGTGTGCAATTTGAATATCTCAGCCCTTGTCTCAAAATCCGGAGCCGGAAGATAAATCAAGTCGGTGAAACGACCTGCCCTCCTCAAAGCAGGGTCGACATCCCAAGGAGCATTCGTGGAACCAATTATCATCACGCCTCTTATGGACTTAAAACCATCCATCTCGCTCAAAAACTGGTTTACAAGACGCTTTTCAGCACCCATCCCAGACTCGCGCCTGCCGGCAAGAGCGTCAACCTCGTCAAAGAAGAGTATTGCAGGGCTGTTCCTAGAAGCGCGTTCGAATATAGAGTGAAGCCTCTTCTCGCTCTCACCAGGCTCTGAAGAAATTATGTCAGTTATCTTCACATTAAAGAAAGAGGCGTTGCACTCTCCTGCAGCAGCCTTAGCAACATAAGTCTTTCCGCAGCCTGGAGGACCATAAAGCAAAACCCCGCCGCCCACTTCCTTGCCAAACTTCCTAGCAAG
>VGJA01000047.1 GCA_016867655.1 Candidatus Altarchaeales archaeon
CCGCCTGACAGCAAGACAACAGCCTTTTTCACTTTGTTTTCTCAACCCATTTGCCTTTGCCTTCGTAGAGTTTTATTGAATGCAAACTCAGTTTTCCTTCCAGTTGCGTCCAAATCCATTCGGCAATGTTTTCTGCAGTCGGATTCTTCAACACTTTGTTCAAGTCCATGTGGTCCAGTTTTTCTATCACTTCATTTTCAACCACTTTTTTTATTTCATTGAAGTCCAAAACCATTCCTTCTTTTCCGACTTTGCCTTCAACCACCACGTCCAATCGGTAAGTGTGGCCGTGCAACTGCTCGCACTTGCCCTCATATGCAGGCAAATGATGGCTTGCGTCAAAAAAGAACGTTCTTCCTGCTTTCATTGTTTGTCCTCCTTTTGTTTTATCCTACCATGTCTTTGGTCTATTTCGTCCAACTGGTCTAAAAGCTTCCTGCAGGCTGTCCTTATGGCGTCGCTGATGTTGACGAATTTTTTGTTGTCGCCAACGTGTTCTCTCAGGTCTGCTATGATTTCCTGGGGTATTTCAACACAGATTTTGGGCATTTTACATATCCGAGTATTCTAAAGGTAATACTGGAGTAATATTATGTGTAAATGGGCAATAAAAAGGAAACTTGAAAACCCGTGAAAACCGAATCTCGAAAACCCGTGAAAACCGAAGACTGAAAACCCGGAAAACCGAATCTCGAAAACCCGTGAAAACCATGGAAACCCGTGGAAACCCGTGAAAACTTGTCCCCATCGGGGGATCCCCAACAGGGGAAAACCCGTGAAAACCGAATCTTGAAAACCCGTTATCTTACACTTTTAAAATTTTGTATCTTATGATGTGTAGTATCACCCAGGTGGTGAAGTAGCCGAAGAATGCGTGTGTTGAGGTCCAACCGCCTGTGTATATCATCAGGCTGTTTTTGATTAGTAGGGCTTCGCCTAGGGCTCCGAAGAATGAGAAGAGGAGTATGTCGAATAGGCTGTAGCTTGGGCTGAATTTTTTTGGCAGGTGGAGGGCCCAGGCCATTCCTCCTAGGGTGCAGATGAAGATTATTTCCAGGGGCACGAAATATATTGGGAGAATGCTCTGGTGTGTCGTCCAAAGGCCAATAAAGCCGCCCGTGTTTTCGACCGCAAAGTCGAACACCATCAAAAACAATCCAACCAAAAAAGCATTTCTGATGTTTTTGCCCGAGGAGTCAAACTTCAATTCCAGTGCAAGCCAGACTACTGCGCAGAAGAGTAGGATGTAGTAGATAAGCCGGCCGAGCTCCAGGTAGTGGAAGAGTAAGGCAAGCAAAATAAACAATGCCAGCAGGCCAGCTATCTTGCATCTTTGCCCTGAGAGTATGCATTTTCCGGCCATAGGTTTAATCTATTGTGGAATAAGATTATTTAAAGTTAGGATAATAACTAAGCTGATGGTTGCCAGGATTGGAACAGACGAGGCAGGCAAGGGAGATTTTTTTGGATATTTGACTGTGGGAGGGGTTTATGCAGACGACAAGACTGCTGACTTGCTTGCAAGCCATGGAGTTAAGGATTCCAAGAGGCTGTCTGACAGACAAGTTTTTATTCTGGAAGAATTTGTGAAAAAAACTTGTGCTTATGAGGTTGTCAAGATTTCTCCCGAGAAATACAACCAATTGTATGCAAAACTTGGAAACTTGAACACGCTTTTGGGTTGGGCGCACGCCAGGGTCATAGAAAATCTTTTGAACAAGGTTGACTGCAGTCTTGTTGTTTCAGACCAGTTTGGAGACAAAAACTTTTTGGAAGAACGTCTGATGGAGAAAGGCCGAAAGGTAAAATTGGTTCAGAAGACTCATGCTGAAAGCGACATAGCAGTTGCAGCTGCTTCAATTCTTGCCAGAGCTGAATTCTTGAGAACATTGGAAGGCCTGTCGAATTATTCTGGCTTCAGGCTGCCCAAAGGAGCCACCAATGTAGTAGACACTGCAAGAAAGATTTCAAAGAAGCACGGCAGGGAATTCCTGAGCAAGGTGGCGAAGACGCACTTCAAAACCATGGAAGAAGTCTGAGTTAGAGTGAGGAGGTCGCCGTGCTTGCGTTAACTTGACGGCATGCCCCGCGCACAGCCTTCTCATATTTCACTTTATCCGGCTGTCGTCGCATGCCAGAGTTGACTTATGTTGTCTAGCAGAGATGCGGCCTCCTCAATTACCTATGTAGGAGATACGACTATATAAAGCTTTTGGAAGAGAATGCTGCGGGGCTGAAAAGACAATTTTTCTCTTGCTGGATACGGCATCTGTCGAACAAAAAACTACTGCGACTCTTGTATTCCAGTTCCGGCGCCTGGAGGCTCCTCAGACTCGAGTGGAATATCCAACGTAACCTGCTTCGGGCCTTCAACCCGGGTGATTTCCTTCTTCACGTCATCTACCCTGAAATACTCCCTGAATTTAGAAGTAGTGGACAGCAATTTGGTTCTTCCATCAGGCTTTGCGCTGATGAACCCCAGTTCAACCAGCTGGTGTATGTAGTGGTAAACGCGGTTGCCCCTCAATCTGACAACAACAGTCTGCCTTATCGGCTGTTCGTGAGCAATCAACGCAAGCGTCTTCAGCATTGACTTGGACAAATCGGTTTCAGGAATCATGGGCATTATCTTTTCCTCAAACTCTGGCTTGACCCGCATGACATAGGAGTTTTCAGACTTCTCAACCATTATGCCAGAATCCCTCTGAGAATACTCCTGCTGAATCTGCTCCAAAATGTCCTTTAGAACAGCCTGCTCCAAGCCAGTCAGCTTCTCCAAATCCTTCAGGGAAACTCCCTTGCCTGCGACAAACAACGCAGCCTCAATCAAGCTTTTGTCTGACATCTTTGTTATAATGGGTTTGAAGGCAAAAAAATTATTTTTTGACCGCAAGCGGAAAGTCTAAAGCCAGCACTGCAATCAATGCTATTGCTGCAGGCAGTAAAGGCAGGCAGCAGCACAAACCCTTCTTCTTCTCCTCCGGCAGTGTGGTGGTGGTTGTCTTTTTTAGCGTTGTAGTGGTTTCCCTCGGTGTGGGAGTTGTAGCCCTTGTGGTCTGCCCTGTGGCTTGGGTTATCGGTTCAGTAGTCTGAACCACAACAGCTGGTTTGTAGTCTGGATTCAACTCGAAAACCCTCAAACTGCCTTGAGGCACAATCATCGCCAGCTGGTCGTCAAACCACCTGAAAGCTGCAACAATCTCAAAAACGCCGTCGCCGTCAAAGTCATATACAGCAACCTTTACAGTGTCCATGTCCCTCTTCTTGTAGACGCCAGTCAAACCCTGTATTTCAGAGGCATAACTCCAGCTGCCCTCAAGCTGGCCGTCGTCGCTGTAGACATATATGTAGCTTGTCGCCCCGGCAACCAACTCGTTTCTGCCGTCATTGTCTATGTCGCCATAATCGAAGTCAAACACGGTGGTGTTTACAGGAGCCTTCCAAAGCAGATTCCCTGCACTGTCAAGCAGGTAGATGTAAGGCTTGGCAGCTACGACTATCTTTCTGGCTTCATCGCTTGTGAAATACCTATATGTCCGGACTTTGCTCACTATGTCCGTCTTTGTGCTGGTTGTCTCGAAATTCCACTTCAAGTTTCCATTGCAGTCGAGGACGTCAACACCATGGTCCTGTGTTCCAACAAGTATCTCAAGAGTTCCATCGCCGTCCAAGTCGTCAACCCAAATGTTCTTCGACTCATCAGTCCTAACCCCGCCTGTGATTTCGCGCCTCCACAACACCTGGCCGTTGTGGTCCAGCAGGTAGACTGAAGCTGAACTCCAGAGTTTCGTTAAAACTACTATTTCCGCGCTTCCATCATTGTTGAAGTCCCCGGCCTCGATGTATTTCACAGGATTGTCCAACACCTGAGAAACCCAGAGTATTCGTCTTTTGTTTTTAGACCAGTCGCCAAAGGCGCATACTTTCTTGCTTTCAGTGCCCATCAAAATGGCCTCCTCGCCCATTCCATACAAGTCCGCAGTGTCGACAGAGTTTGACATCGCGCAGCCGCTGTCGCCCTTGTCGTAACTCCACTTGGACAAGAGGGAGTCGGCATTCATGGCGAACACGGAAACGTATTTGTCCGGATTTTTAGGAGATAAGCCTTTTGTCTTCGCGCCGTTTACGATAATCTCCTTTTGGGCGTCATAGTCGGCATCCCTGACAACTATCTCCTCTATGTTGCCGCCCACGTTCACAGAACTCTTTGGCTCCCACTCATTGTAGCATTTGGTTGAAGAATCATACACAAAATTGTATAAAACGCCGTTGTAGGACGTCCCGACCAGTATGTTCAAAGACCCCTTTTCCTCGACGTCTGAAACCTCCAAGGAGTTTATGAAATCATTGCCGATGATGCTCTCGCACTTTTTTATCAGATAGTTTTCCTCCTGCACCGCTGAAACAAAAGAAGCGAGCAGGATGAACAAAAATCCAAGGGAAAGAAGCTTTGCTTTCATGCTTATTTATTCGATATGTAGTAAAAAAGAGGTTTACAGGCTTTTCGACTGGACTAAATAGAGGGTTTCAAAAGGTATCTTGCATTCAGCCTTAACTGCAAAAGAAAGGCCTTTTTTGGCGAGCATTCCTTCAATATTATTCAAGCCATTTAAGCTGGAGACAACTAGTAGGATTCTCCCTCCGGGCTTCAAATGTTTCTTAACGTCCTTCAGAAAGCGCCAGACAACCTCCAAGCCGTTTACTCCGCCGCTCCAGGAGTCCCGCAAAACGCCTTTCTCGCATACAGGCAAATAAGGCGGGTTGAATGTAATCAAGTCAAATTTCCCATTTACATTCTCAAACAAGTTGCTTTGCCTGAATTCCACATTATGGATTTTGTTTATTCTTGCGTTCTTGCATGCAAGTTTGACTGCATTTGGGTTTACGTCAACGCCAACCACCTTCAACGCTTTTTCAGCCGCGGTCAAGGCTATTATTCCAGAGCCAACGCCCACATCCAAGACGGATTCGCCCTTTTGGACATCCAGGTTGTCTGCCAGCAGGTGGGAGTCTTCAGCCGGCTGGTAGACTTCTGGATGTGTTTCAAGCTTCATGTAATTAATTAATAAACGCAATAATAGAGTAATTGAAGTATTTTCATTGGAGGTAGAGAAGATGGCTGAAAAAATTGAAGGAAGATGCATGAAATGCAAAACGCAGAGGGAGATGAAGGATGTGAACATTGTGAGCATGAGCAACCCCAAGAACCCGAAGGGGAGAGCCGCTAAAGGCAAGTGCAGCGTATGCGGCACGTCGATGTACAAAATACTGCCCAACACATAGGCTGATTTTCATGCAACGTTCCGGGGCTTGAAGGCTCTGGAACCCTTTTTCATTGGTTAATTCTTAAGTGTACTGGACATGCTTCACTTGAACAAAAATTTGGTTTTGGAGTCCAACTGCCAGCTGGAGGAGGCTGAGGTTGCGCTGTTGGGGGTTCCGTTTGACTCCACTTCTAGCTACAGAGTCGGCTCCAGGAATGCGCCGCTTGAAATCAGGAGAGAATTGTTTGAATTGGAGAAGGAGGAAAGTTTCTTTGAAATACCATTCTGCGACTTGGGGAATGTTGACATTGTGCCTGGAAACACGCTCGAGACTTTGAGGAGAGTGGAAGAGACCGTAGACTGGATTTACAGAGAAAACCCTGGCGTATTTGTGATTACTCTTGGTGGAGAGCACACGATAACCCATCCGATTGTTAAGTCTTTTTCATCCAATATCAAGGGGTTGGATGTGTTGAATTTGGACGCCCACATGGACCTTAAGAATGACTATTTGGGTGAAAAATGGTGTCACGCAAGCGTGATGCGCAGGATTTCTGAATTGAATGTTGGGTTGAGCGAAATCGGAGTCAGAAGTTTTCTGGAGGAGGAGAGAAAGCACGCTGAAAAAAGCAAGATAGCATACTGCATCAAGGAGAAAAAGAAAATGGAGGGTATTTTAGGCAAGCTTGAAGGCAAAAAAGTTTATTTAACATTGGACTTTGATGTTTTGTCTCCTGAGATAGCTTCCGGAGTCTCCAACCCAGAGCCAAACGGCTTGAGTTTGGATGAACTTTATTTTATTTTTAACACCTTAATCCAAAAGAGTATTGTTGTTGGGATGGATGTCGTAGAGGTGAACCCGCTTTACGACAAAACTTCCACAACAATCGCGGCGGCGAAGTTTGTGCTGGACGCGGTGGTTAAAAAAGGATGAAACACAAGATTGCTTTAAGCGGCTCCTACGCAGGGGGGAGCACTGAAAAACTGTTTAGGAATCTTTCTCAAGACGACATACTCCAGTCCAGCTTGGTCGGCAGGGAATTGACCTTGCAGGTGAGGAGCGAAAACTTTGAGGAAGTCAGAAAAGCACTGCAAAAACATGGCATAGACAACATCAGCATAATCGAGTGGAAGAAGGAGGGCATCACTGTCGGAAGTTCTGGAACTGGAAGCGACATGGGCGACATAATAAACGTGTCTTTGATTCCGAGCGTTCTTGGTGATGGATTGCACCAATTGGCTTTCCTGCACGAGTTTTCGATGAAAAAAACTATTTCAGACCGAATCCAGCAGACTGTGGAAGGCCTGCTCAAGAAGGCAGGCATATCAGACGTAATCTACATAGTGCAGGTCAAAAAGAAAGACCGGGACGAGCAATACGCCAAGGCGGCCGAAGCCGCAACCTTGAGGGCACTGTTTGAGGCGGGTGGAATAGTGACAATAGAACAGTAGAAATTACTTTCGCCCTCTAGTGTTTGTTGCCTTTTTCATTCTTCCAGGTTTTTCCATCTCCCTAGGCTTGGGCAACTCTTCCTCTGATTTTGAGCCCCTTGTCTGCATTCCCTCGCCCGTGGATGTGAAGCCACGACAATGCTTGGCCGCCTGGAGTCTACTCATCTTGCGTGTAATTGTATAGACGATTTTGCATAAAAAATTGGTTATAGCACTGGAAACTAATTTTTGTATGTTTTCATGTGAAAATCGAATACACCGATACTATTCACTTTTGTATCACTACGAATATTAAATTCCAGTGCTATAACACTTGTTTCTATTTTAGGGTGTAGGCTGCTGAAGTGGGAAGGACTCCTTTTTCCGCCAGTTTTTGCGACCAAACCGATATCACACTTACCTTTTCGCGAATACTAGCTTGAAGCCCTGTGCCTATCATGAAACGTAGTGCAGGCCCTCTGAAATCGCGAAAGGTTTTGACTCCGCCTAAACCAATTTCCTGCGAATGTTGGGTGAGAAGTTTCTCATCCAAAGGCCTGAAGTTGTCTCCCAACGCTTCCCTGGCTGCTTCAGTGAACGACTCTTGTATTATTTGGGAGGATTTTTCATGCGACATTCCACCTACAACGCGATCTGAAAAAGGAACATGGAATGTAGAAGACAATTCTTTGAGAAAATTGCGGATTATAGGCAGATTCCTCAACAAAAGATGGCCTCCAGGAATGTCTCGAACTGCAGTTAAAGCCAAACAGCCCGCGCCGCTTTCCTTTGTATTGAAGTCAACATTTAGCATGGGCCTTTCAGAAAGAGGCTGTGTTTCAGATTTGTCATACAAACGAATTTCACAACCGTCTATGCTTTGAGATGTAATACAAGCTTCCAAATTGGGTTCGTCTTTAAACGGAAT
>VGJA01000048.1 GCA_016867655.1 Candidatus Altarchaeales archaeon
GAACACTATGTTGCTTGCTACTAGGATTAAGACCTTGTTTTTTTCAACCCAGTTCTTCCCAGCCTGCTTTCTAGTCATTCTAAGTTTTCAATATATAATTGTATATGGTTCTTTATATTACGTATCCAAGCTCTAAGTTTTCAATATATAATTGTATATGGTTCTTTATATTACGTATCCAAGCGACTTCAGGCGTTCCTCGGTTTCTTCTGTCATCTTCGCCCGCTCTGGCTCTATGGACGAGTTTGTTGCAATCCACACAAACAACTCTGTCTTCAAGTTCCGGACCAGCGTTTCGTCCTTGTGATTGTCATAGACGTTGTCCTGCTCTTCTGGGTCTTTTTCAAGGTCATAGAGCTCAAACTGCGTTGTGTTGTATTTCTCCGGTTCTGTGTTGTATATCAGCTTCCACCCGCCTTTTTGGATGCTTTTCCTCTCCTGCATGTAGCACACGCCTTCGCCGTAGTTTGTTGCGTCAGTTCTTTTTTTGCCCAACATGTATGGGACAATGCTTTCTCCCTGGAAGTTCCGCGGTATTTCTCTACCAATCATGTCCAGTATTGTCGGCGCCAGGTCAAGGTGGTGGACTTCTTCCTCAACCGCTTTTCCGCCTTCCAGCTTTGGGTTCCATATGACAAGCGCGACGTGAAGCAGCTCGTTGTAGAGTGTGTGGCCGTGTTCTGAAGACTTGTGTTCAAAGAACTCTTCGCCGTGGTCGCCGCTTATTACCACTATGGTGTTTTCCAGCAGGCCGTTGTCTTCCATATACTTTAAGAGCCGGCCAATCTGGCTGTCTGCATACAGTATCTCCCCGTCATAGGAGTCTACTATGAACTTTTGGTCTTCTCTAGTTAGATTGCCATCCCAATAGAGAGTTCTAATGTTCCACACATTGGGCGTTGTGACGTTTATCGTCAGATGCATGACATCCTGGTAGTTTGGGTCCGCCCACTTCTGGAATTCTTTGGGCGGGTCGTAGGGGTGATGCGGGTCAACGTAATGCAAATAGAAGAAAAACGGTTTTTTGGCTTCCTTCAGCTTTGAGATAGCTTCATTGGTGAGCATCCTGGCGTCGCCTGCTTTTGATGTATACTGGTTGAAGCCCTGCTGCATTTTTGACGCATAGTTTAGGAACGGGTTTTCTATTACGCCGTATGTGTCATAGCCATGATACTTCAACACTTCAGTCAAAGTCAACGCACTGCTCGGCAGCGCGCTGTCGCTCTTGAGACACTTGTTTATGTGTGGATATTGTGAAGTGAACATTGATGCAACACTCGGTTTGGTCCAAGGCGCCTGTGTCAAAGCCTTCCTGAAGTTGAAGCTTTTTTCAGCGAAAACGTCCAGGTTGGGCGTTGTGTTCCTGTAGTAATCGTTGAATCCCATGTGGTCGTATCTAAGGCATTCCACAAAAATTATGATGACGTTGCAGTCCTTGCAGACATAGCCTGGAGTCCGATTCAGAAACAGGTAGCCTGCTGCCAATATAACCACTACTACCACTGCCAACAAGAGTTTGCCCTGTTTTTTCTCATGTCTTTTAGCCATTCTCCAATCCTAAACTCCGGCCTATTTAACGCTTTCTCAGCTTTGCAAAAAGCTTTTTTGCCGGTTCTATCAAGTATCTGAGCAGCAGTGCGCCAGCCAGGCCAATCAACGCAGCCAGCATGCCCCCTCCGGAGCCTATTATCGCGCCGCCCGTGCCTGGGTCTATGTATGCGGAAGCGCTGACGCTCAGCAGCATTATCATAAACAAAATCCGTTTCATTTCACATGTAACCCAAGCTCCTCAATTTTTCCATGTTGTGTTCCTTGGTGCTTAATCTTCCGTGCCTCTCCTCAACCTGGGTTTCCTCTAATTCTTTTATAATCTCCTCTACAGTGCTTGCGTTGGATTCCATGGGGGCTGTGCATGGCATACAACCCAAACTTCTAAATCTCTTGCCTTCTTTGGCAAAATACATCGGATTCACCTTGATGTTGTTCCTCTTTATGTAACTCCAGACGTCAATCTCGCTCCAATGCAACAATGGATGAATCCTAACATGACTGGAGTCCTTGTAGACCGAGGCATACAAATCCCACCCGCTCATCTCAGAATCCTGAAGGCTTTCCAGCCCGCTGTCAGTGCCCTCTTTCCTCGACATCCTGGAAGTCTTCCACTTGAAGTCATTATCCCTTGGACTGAAATACCGTTCCTTGGCGCGAATTCCGTGTTCATCCCTCCTTATGCCGAGAATAAAGGCGTCGAAGCCGTATTTGGCGATGACCTGCTTGAGGTTGTCGGTCTTCAACGAGTTGCAGCATTCAAAGTGGCCTTTCTCCGGGCCCATGCCTTTTTTAGAGGCGTCTTCATTTCTGGCTATAATCAGCTTGAAGCCAAGTTCCTTCTGTAGTCTATCTCTGTATGCATACATTTCCGGAAACTTGAAGCCGGTGTCCAAATGCACCACCGGAAAAGGTATCTCTCCAAAGGCCTTTTTGGCGATGTAAAGCATCGTCACAGAGTCCTTTCCAAACGAACACAGGAATGCAGGATTCTTGAACTGCACCCTCACTTCCCTAAGAATGTATATAGTCTTGCTTTCCAGCTCATTCAAGTGGTCTCTCATGTCAAATCATCTCCATCCATCTCTTCAGGCGGCTTCAGTCCAAGCAAACTCAGTATAGTCGGCGCCACGTCAACTTGATGTGGTTTTTCCTTGTTTGTCTTGAAGTTGGTGTACAACACACCTGGGACGTAGGACGGGTCCACAAGGTGGTCGTTTCTCCACTTCTTCGTGTTTTCAAACACGACTTCAGGCGTGAAGCCTCCGACAGCGTTCTGCCAGGACATCCTGTAGCCAGGCTTGAATCCTAGTATTATGTTAGGGGCTTCTTCTATATAAATTCCACTGTAAACGTCTTCCTTGCGGTAGACTTTAAAGATTCCCTCCACTTTGCCAAGCTTTTCAACCAACTCGTTTGTTATTTTTTCATCACAGTATACGCTGTTGAATCCGACAGAAAACGCTTTTGTGTGGTCCCAGTCGACGTATTCAAACAAAGCCCCTTCGTCTTCTGCACTGATTTCTCTTGTCAAAGCAATGTATCCGTTTTCAGCCAGCCATGTGTTCACTGACACAGCTTTGTCAAAGGTTGTGAAACCATGGTCTGACAATACTATAACTGCGGTATTGTTGTCTATCCTGCTCAAAACCTCTCCCAGAAAACGGTCTTTCTTCAGAAAGTAGTCGCTGACATTCTCTCCATAGATGTGCTGCAGCCTGTCGGAAGTGTCATAGACCACAACCAGCAGGCCTTTTTCCTGTTTGTTGAATTTCTCAAACTCCTTCCAAAACATTTTGTCTCTCTCAGCCTCGATTTCATCGCATTGTTCCAGGAAGATTTTGTCGTCTATCATATTGTCGTTTAGTGCGTCTGTGTCTTCTGGCATGCCCAAAGTGTAGAACAAACCCATTTCTCTTGCAAGCTCTGCCGAATATTCTTTTGTGTAAGAGATGTCGAACATCGGGTTTTCAGGGTCGATTTGGACTGTAGTCAAATACATCTTGAATGGTTCACTGGACATCAAGTAGACTTTGCATATGCCATAGACTTCGCTCAAAAAACCAGTCTTAAATTTCACCCTAATCCAGTCGCTCCACCCTCCCTCCTTGACGTCATAGGTTTTGCCGTCTATGGACACGACAGCTTTCCCGTCGTTCAACGCAATTTTCATTGGAACCCTGACGTCCACCACATTGTCTCCCTCCTGCTTCCTTGGCCCTGAAACATAGGTTTCTATCGGATTTCCTTGAACGTGAATGACCTTCTTTCCCATAACGCTTATGTCATCTGTGTAAAAGCTGTAGCCGCTTAGAAAACCCTTTACGTCAGGAACACCCAGGCCAGAAAGCATGCTGCCTTTAACCTTCTCAGGAGGAAAAGTCACCGGATAACGTATCACAGTAGTCGGAATTCCCGCTTTGGAGGTAATCCTCCATAAGGGCTCGGCTTTGACTATGCTGGAGTAGTCGTCCTCCCAAAGGGAAAGCTTCGGCAGCTTTTCCCTGGAATCCCACCTAATGAAGTCGAATATGTTGTGCCTTCCAGGATTGACTCCAGTTGCTATCGTAGTCCAAGCTACTGGGCTGTGCGGAGGCAAACTTGTGTCAAGAGTGTGGAACTCCAGCTTCCTGAAATTCGGCATTTCAGTCCTCTCCCCTTGTTTGGGGTCCATGCCGTCTATGCCAATCACCAAAACCTTCCGATACTTGGGTTCCATCTGAACGCTAGACGATTCAATATACCTAAAGATAATGAATGCAGTCAAAATAAATAATAGGAAAAATAAAACCCTCTTCATCACATTCTACATTAAGGTATTGAGGAACTATAAATACTCACTTGTTTTTCAACGCCCCTCCAATCACTCCGCCTATTAAAGCCAGTATGGCGTCTCCTAGTGATGCGGCTATTGACAGCACCATGTTGAGCATCATCCAGAACATATATCCTGAAACGTCGGAAGTCTGTATCATTCCCAATATGTTTGGGAACATGTCGAGCGTCCAGGCGACTGCTCCTGAAACAAGTCCGAACAACAGTCCTGTTAGCGCACAGTTCGCCAGAGTTCCCTTCTTTCGGGCCATGTTGAACCCTGAATAGGCGGCCAGAATTATCCCAACTCCTATTGTCAGAATCCAAAGCAGGATGCTTACTATCTCGGTGGTGTTTGTGCCTCCAATGAAGACTGTTAAAGTGACCCAGCAGGCCATCACTAAGGCCAGCGCAATCCTGATTAACAGCGGAATCTTAATTGCATCTATATAGTCCACAGCGTTCTTTCCAAGTATTTTCATCTGCATCACTCCATTAGTGTTTGTCGAAGTATTCCTTGTAAATTTCCGAAAGTTTTTTATTCTCGTTTTCAGGCTTCTCGCACTCGCCCGCCAGTTCAAGGCTTATCTCGTCTCCTTTAAGCTGGTCTTCAGGCGCATAGGCTGTGTCCCAGTGCACGACCACCTGAATGTAATCCCCCCAGTCGGTGTTCAAATGGCCCATAACCCATTTTCTCGGGCCTTCCAGAAAGCCGTCCCGGTTCAAGTCGCTTCTGATGCCTGCGTAAGTGTGGTGTATGTCAATCTTCTTGCCGTCTTTGCCTATCACCCATTTGGGCGGATTGCAGGGCAGTTTCACGTCAGCATAGCCGTCTGTCTCCGGGCCGTGCTGGAAGAGGCTGATGCCTCCATAGCTTCCGTGAACGTCATAGGGATAGGCGTTGGCGTGCAGTCTTGCAATAATCTTCTTCCAGCCTACTCCAGGGTTGATTCTTTCAGTCTCCTGCAGGTAGGCTATGAACTCATCTATCGTGAAAGTCGGATTGGTTACGGTTTTGTTTCCGCACCTCTGCTGCAGTTCGCTCCAAGTGCTGTTCAAGTCTGTGATGTTCGGCTCTTCTATAGTGATGTTAGGAGTTCCGGTGTCTATTGGCGCCAAGGTCGTTGTCGGAATCGTCGAGTATACTTCTCCCTCAGATGTAACACCGCTGATTTCAATGTCGTCGACTATCCCTTTTTGCAGGCACGCTCCTTCCAGACAGATGTATGGACATTGGTATGTCGTGAATGTATAATAGTAAGTCTGCGTGCAGTGGTATTCAATCAAGTTCACCCCATCTTGAGCGCATTCGTCTGTGTAAGAGCCGGTGCTTGCTGTCACAGTCCCCTTTTTGTAGTAGTCCAAGCCGGAGTCAGTGTCTTCGCAAGGTTTGGTTGTTTTGCTTTTGTTCACGCAGGCTCCGCTGCTGCAGCCTTCAGGGCATTTGTATTTGTGGTCCTGCCTCGCGCCGGTGTCTGGACAGCAGTAGGCTTCGCGCACTTCCTCACCCACACAATAGTCTGTGTAAGACTTCATGTTGCTGTCTTCGGCAGTGCCTTTGACGTAATAGTTTTCACCGCCGTCGGAGTCCATACACTCTACTGCAGAAACAAGTCCAACGCAGGCTAAGACCAGAAGCAGGAAGACCAAGACTCGCATAATATCCTATTTACAGCATTGGTTTAAAAAGACGATTGTTTTGCTGTTGTTTACTGGCTGCTGCCTTGCACTATCCTGGAAGTTATCACGTCTATCAGTATTCCGTATATTATGCTGAATGCCAGCAGTATGGTTCCTCCTTGCCAGCCTGAGGGTATGGCGATGGCGAGCCCTATTATCGCGCCGATTTTGGCCCCTCTTATTATCGGGCTTATCTTTATGCTGTCTGCGATGCCGATGAAAAATCCGATTAAAACCCGGTTGTAGACTATTGAAGCCAGTATGCCGGTGCTGAATACTCCGGGCATTGAGCTTTCGGTTCCGTAGGCGCAGAATAGTCCGAACAAGAGTCCGAGTAGTGTTGCGATGATGATTCTCTTTTTGGCCATGTTTACTTATCTTACTGGTGGTATAAATACTTCTTCTAGCCTTTCAGCCTCTTCTGCGTTTTCTGTTTTTCAGGCAAATCTCTTTATTCAAAACACATTTTTCTTCTAGCCTTTCAGCCTCTTCTGCGTTTTCTGTTTTTCAGGCAAATCTCTTTATTCAAAACACATTTTTCTTCTATCCTTTCAGCCTCTTCTGCGTCTGAGGACTCTCGAGTTCTCTGATTGCGTCTGCTGCAATCCATCTGGCAGCCTTTGAATCAGTCTTCTGTATCCTTCTGGCGGTCTTCAAAGCTTCTTTGTTCAGATTCCTGTTTCTCTTTCCGATGTTTCTTAAAGCCCAGTTTACCGCTTTTTTCACGAAGTTTCTTTCGTCTGTGCTGGCTTTCTCAATCACTTTCAGCATTTCAACGAATTTTTTGTCTTCCATCTTTTTGTCGTGCCAGGCGAGGCAGGCTATCCAGGCAAAGGCGGTTCTCTTCACAAATTCTTCTTCTCTTTTGGACCATTCTAGAATCTTCTTCCAGGCGTAAGGCGTTTTTTCGAACAAGTTCATGCAAGTCTGGTCGCACACGTCCCAGGAATCAAAGTCTTTAACCCATTCTTCCAACTGTCTTTCAGAGACTTTTTCAGGCTCGTCAATCATTGAAGCCAGCATTCTGGCCTCCTGGATTTTAGTATCCCACAATTCCAGCGCTAGATTGTGGTTTTTGCCAATCTTCTTTGCCAGAGCCCTCATGTCAGGAACTGAAACTCCCAATCTTCCCTTGGAAGTCATTCCGAACTTGGCCATGCCTTCCAACTGGTCTCTCCTGGCCTTGGACTTAAGCTCCCTGATGACGCCGTCTGCTGAATGCATCTTACTATACTACCAAAAATTGGACTGGAAACTTAAATATAACCTAAGGATGTCTAATGTATTGTGCATGGAAAGGATTACCGACCCGCCGTCTGGGGGGCCAAAGGTTGTCAGCCAGCCTTCATTGCAGGCTTTGATGTGGGAGTTTGAGAAGAAAAAGCCTGGAGAGCAGATTGAATTGCTTGAAAGTCTTAAACCTATGGTGAGTAAGCCTTTTGGGAGTGGAG
>VGJA01000049.1 GCA_016867655.1 Candidatus Altarchaeales archaeon
TGAAAACATACAGAGGGACCTTAACATAGCACTCATGAACGAGCTGTCTCTGATTTTTAATAGAATGGGGTTGAACACAACGGAAGTAATAGAAGCTGCATCAACCAAGTGGAACTTCCACCCATACAAGCCAGGCCTCGTCGGCGGCCATTGCATTCCAGTGGACCCCTACTACCTGCTGCACAAGGCGCAGGAGCTTGGTTATAGCCCGCAGGTTATTTTAGCAGGCAGGAACATAAACGACAGCATGCCAGAATACGTCGCAAAACTTGCCTTGGAGGGTCTTAAAAAAGCCGGTAAGAATCCGGGAAAATGCAAAATACTGATTATGGGCTTGACTTTCAAGGAAAACGTCAGAGACTACCGGACTACCCCAGCCAAGGGCGTTATATCCACGTTGAAAAAACATGGAGTTGAAGTGGTCGGCTTAGACCCAATGCTTGAAAACAAGGTCATAGAAAAGGAGTTCGGTGTTAGGGCGGTCACAAAACTAAGTGAAAAGTTTGATGTTGTAATACTCGCTGTGAAACATGACGCATTCAAAACCATAACGCTGGGCAAGCTTAAAGACTGCATGACCAGTAAACCAGTTCTCATAGACGTCCGAGGATTCTACAGCCAGAAGGAGGCTTTGAACAAAGGCTTCACCTACAAACAATTGTAACAGATTACTTTTGGATTACATTCTTGCACAAAAACTAGCCAAAAATGACGACTTTTTGCACAAGGCCCGGAACTACAAAACCTTTTCATAGACTTTTATGTATTCACCTGCAATCCGCTCCCAGCCGAATTTTTCCACTGCAAATTTTCTGCAGTTTTTGGCTATTGAATTCCTAAATGTTTTGTCTGCCATCTTGTCTAAACAGTCTTTAAGCTGGCTTACGTTTCCAGGCTGGAATCTAAGACCTACTTCTTTTGCGACAACATCGTCCAAACCGCCGCTGACGTCTGAAGAAATAACCGGCCTGCCGCAGGCCAAAGCCTCCAGGATTGTATGCGGAAACGGGTCTCTCATGGAAGGCTGGACGAAGACATCAGCTTGGGAGTATAGTTCAGGCAGTTTTTCATGGCCTACAAACCCGAGAAACTCCACCCTGTCAGATACTCCAGCGTTTTTTGACAATTGTCTTAAATTTTCCAGTTCAGGCCCGAAGCCTGCGATAAGCAGCTTGAAGTTGCATTCAATCTGGGAGCACGCGCGGATTAACGTGTCCAAGCCTTTTTCGCGCGCAAGGCGTGATACTGCTAGGACCACGGTAGGTGTCCCGCAAAGCGGGGCATCGTACGGGACAACAAAATTTTTTTCATCTCTAGAAGTCTCCAAGGGCTTGAAGACCTCAACGTCAACTCCGTTCGGAACAACAACAATCTCTTTTTCTTTTGCACTACAGTATTTCACAGCTATGTCCTTGGCTGCTTTTGAAAGTGCAGTAGAAATTTTGGCGTGCCTGAACACCCACCTGCCGTAAGTCTCGCACAGCAATAGGAAGGGCAGGCTTCCCCTCACATCATGCTTCCGCGCTGTAACCACAACATTTCCCAATCCATGTGTTGAGGTTATCGAAGGCATCAGCCACTCCTGAAAGTGTATCACATCAGGCTTGCTGTCTTTCAAAAGGTTTCTCAAACCATTTAGGTAGATGAACACGTTGGTCTTCATGCCAAAAGAACCCATGCGACAGACTTCAACACCGCTTAGAGAACTGCCCCCGGAGAGCGTTTTCCCTTTGCTCACCCAGGGAGGAGAAAGTCTGGAGGTGTATATGCTAACAGTATGGCCCAACTTAACCAAATACTTCGCCAGATAAAACTCATTCTGAGCCACAGACTCGTCATAAAAGGATGTTACAAGCGCGATGTTCATTTTACTACCCTCTGTTTATCACTAAAGTGCACTTTGCCTTTATTTTACAACTTTATATTCAACTCTTCTTTTATTATCCCTCCGAATCTTTCCGCTTTGTCTTTTGTTTTACAGTTCTATATTCAACTCTTCTTTTATTATTCCTCTGAATCTTGCCACTTTGCCTTTTGTTTTACAACTCTATATTCAACTCCTCTCTTATTATCCCTCTAAATCTTGCCAGCTGCTCTTCGGCGCTGAAGGTTCCAGCCCGTCTTAGAGATTTCTCACTAATTTTGTTGTAAATCTTGGGGTTAGACTCCAATTTTTTTATTTCTTCAACCCACGCTTGGGGGTTGGAGTATTCTCCAACAAGGATTCCCGCATCTCCTACCAGCTCCGGTATCCCGCCTATCTTGCTTGCTATCACCGGAATGCCAGCCCGCATGGCCTCTATGCACACTCTCGGAGACGAGTCAGGCAGCTGCGACGGCACAAGCACTATCTTCAATTTGGCGTAGATGGACTGCATGTTGTCGGTCCACGGAACGTATTCCACATTGGATAGGGCTTTTACTTCCTTCTCATAACTTTCCGCGTTTCCGACCAGAAGGTATTTCCTGTCCAGATTTCTCGCAATCTCCAGGAAAATTTTTATGCCCTTTTCTGCGCCGGCTTTTGTGATAAAACCAATGCGGTCTCCTCCTCTGGCTGGAGTATACCTCCCTTTTATGACGGGATAGATGACCCTTGATTTTACCTGCGCGCATTCTTCATAGAACCGGGACATGTAGTCCGAGTTTGCTATCACCAAGTCTGATTCGCGCAGTGCATCCAGCCTCCCCCGTCTCACAACAAGGGATATTGGATAAATCAACTTTTTTGCAAGCGGAAGGCAGTTAAAACACGCCATACCGCAGCCTTCTCTGGGGGTTGTAAGACACAGCGGATAGTAGTCTCTTATGAAGCAGACGACTTTTGTTTTACTTTTTTTGGCTGCTTTCACTGTTGACGGCGTTAAAACCTGCTGGGTGAAAACCAAGTCAAATTTTTCTTTCAAGACATTTTGCAGTATTCCACGCCACCAGCGGTTGAGAAGCCACTGCTTGGGCGTGCTCTTGAGGATTTTGAACACACAAGGCATTTTTCTCTCATGCAACATCATCCCAGCTTCCTTGTAGTCTCTATTCTCTTTACCGCAGAATACAGCATGCACCTCGTTTTTTTCAGCCAGCAGTTCCAAGAGTGTTCTCATGGACTTCACCGCCCCGCCTGCAGGCATCAGAAAGCCGTCGCCTGAAAACAAAATTTTCATTCCAAACCGCTTATAACATTTAATCCATCACTCTTATATATCTAGGTTATGGAGATAGCTGTTGTAAAGGGGGTGAAGCTTTGCCCTTGGGAGGCCCCAAACTTCACGATGCCTGGCGTGACTTTCATCGGCGCTACGCCGCAGTTCTACGACTTCAAGCCGGCGAATGCATTGTATCCAAGAGTATACAACAACCTTTTGCTTCGCGCTTTAGGCCTTAGATACTTCCAGCCTTCATTGCTCAAAATACTAAAAGACTTTGACGTAGTGCACACAGGCGAGTCTTATGAAAGCAGGACTTTCCTGGCCTCTCTGGTCGCAAAAAAGCTTGTTTTCACCCAGTATGAAACTCTCGTCAACTGCAGGGCCTACCGCTGGCCCCAGAACATAGCAAAGACCAAGATGGCTTTAAAGAAAGCATCTTTGATTCACGCTCCAACACAACGTGCTGCAGACTGCATCATTGCCAAGGGAGCCCAAAAAGACAAGGTTTTTGTCCAGCCCTTTGGGGTGGACACAGAAAAATTCAGCCCAAAGGCAGAGCAAACTTACCGTTTGAAATACAGTCTTTCAGACAAGGTTGTCGTGCTTTTTGTGGGAAGGTTTGTGAGAGAAAAAGGAATCAAACAGCTGATTGAAGCATGCTCCATGCTGAAAGGTAGAGTAAAACTAATTGCCTGCGGAAAGCCGGCGCCGCAAGACAAAGACATCAAGATACCAAAAGACGTCATACATTTGTATAACATACCCTACGGAGAAATCCATAAGCTTCACGCCAGTGCAGACATCTTCTGCCTTCCTAGCATGCCAAACAAAAACTGGGAAGAACAGTTCGGCTTTGTTTTGGTTGAAGCCATGGCCTCCGGAAAGGCTGTTGTGTCGACAAACTGCGGCGCCATCCCGGAAGTAGTCGGCGGTGAAAAAAACGCTGTTATTGCGCCTCCAGGCGACGTCAAAAGTTTGAAGGAAGGCATAGAATACCTGGCTGACAACGAATCCGAGCGGAAAAAGATGGGCGAGAGAAACCGCAAACGCGCTCTGGAAGTTTACGACGCCAGAAAGGTTTCTGAAGCGCTCTACAATAAATACAAAACGATAGCATAGTGGCATGACAAACTATTTTAGGCAGGAGGGTTCTAGCAAACCCTCTTAAACCATAATTCACTTTATATTACATGAATTTGGGCAGGAGGGCTTTGACAAGCCTCTTTTACACAGGAGCCGAACAGTACACCACCGTTTTTATTGGATTCATAGCCAACATAATACTCACAAGGCTGATTTTCCCCGAATATTTTGGAACACTAGCCTTGGCGTGGTTTTTCGCAAGCCTGCTTCAGACATCAAAGTCGCTTAACCTTAAGGCCGCGGTCATACAAAGCAAAGAGAAGATTGAAGATGTCCTTTCAACGCAGTTTGTCCTTGAAGTATCCCTTGGACTGCTAATGCTTCTAGCTTCAATTCCATTGTACTTCATTGTGTCGCACTACTACACCCCAGACGTTGCCTATTCGGCAGTCCTGCTCATACTGTTCCTGTTCTTCGAGTCCTTCAACCTGACCCCACAAGCATTTCTAGAAAGAAACCTTTTGTTCAAACAACTGGCCTTCATGAACATAATACCAAAAACTCTTGCTTCAGTGATTGCCATAGCGCTCGCCTATCAAGGGCAAAGCCTGTACAGCCTCATAGTCTTCCGCGGGCTGCCCCCATTTTTGACTGCCTTAATGCTTTACATGCGCGGTTATTGGAAGCCCAGACTACATTTCGACAAAAAGATTGCTCTCTCGCTCCTGAAGTTTTCCTCCTACCTCTGGCTGAGCCAGATGCTCGCCTTTGTGACACTGGAGTTGGACGACTTTTTTGTTGGAACAATCGCTGGCTTGGTTGCCTTGGGCTACTATAGCAGAGCTTATGTTTTCGCAAGAATTCCAACAAACGTGTTCCACGAAGGCGTCGCCAGAGTGTTCCTGCCTGTTTACTCCAGAATGCAAGACGACCGCAAACGGCTTTCAAGAGCCTATGGCATGGTAGTTGGTTCAATGACTAGAATACTCACCTTGATTTCACTGCTGTTAGTCAGTTGCGCGCCAGAGCTGACAAACATGATACTCGGCAAACAATGGATGCCTGCAGTGGAAATATTCCAGCTGATGGTGGTCTACCTGCTTTTGAAGCCGATAATAGACCACGCTGAAGTGGCCTTCATCTCCCTCGGGCAGACCAAGATTACCACAAAACTGCTTTTGGCGCAGTCAACGGCATTGGTTGTGTTTGTCCCGGCTTTGACGTATCTATATGGGGCAAAAGGTGCTGCAGTTGGGATAAACATAATGACGCTGGTAGGATTCCTGCTTTCATACAAAATACTGTCGAAGTTCATAGACTTGAACCACAAAAATGTTTTCATTCCGCCGCTGACCGCACTGGCTGGAGCTGTTGGAGTGCTTTATTTGACTTTGACTGTGGTTCAAATGCAAAACCAGATTGCAGTAATTGTCTTGAAAACAATAGTGGTATCAGCCACATACGTGATAATACTGCTGCTAATAGAAAGGCAGAGGATAACAAGAATGCTGGACTACTTCCTGAAGACGATATTCTCAAAAAGTGAGACAAGTGCATGATATTTATTCTCCTGCTGGCGATCGGTTTCCGTTTTTGGTTTTCATGGTTTCCTGTTTTCAGTTTTCACGGTTTCCGCGGTTTCCAAGATTCGGTTTTCCGAGGTTTTCACGGTTTTCAAGTTTTCAAGTTTCCACGGTTTTCCGTTTTCGGTTTCCTGTTTTCAGTTTCCGAGAACTGAGAACCGAAAACCGGGAACTGAAGACTGAAGACTGAGAACCGAAGACTGATTTTACCTTTTCTTGTATATTGCAAAAGAGCCGAACGTTTTTTTGTCGTATTTTTCTTCCAGTATTTGCTTTACTTCAGGCTGGCTGGCTGTCTCATAATCTACTTCACTTCTAATCGTTCTTACTGCAATGTAGTCTGGGTTTTGTTTTTCAAATAGTTCAAGGAAAACGGTCTTGTTCTGGAACATGTGTCGGTCGAAAACCAGGCTTATGTCCTTCTCTCTTAGATAGAACGCTATTTCCTTGCTTTGAGACAAAACTGAAACGCCATCAGGCATCGCATTCACGTAGTCTAACGCCTCTCTAAGGCCTGTCTCGCCGTAAAGATAGTTTGTTGAATAATCTGCCCTGGCTTGTATTATGTCTACTGCAATGCCTGCAGCCAAGGCCGGAATTAACAGCGAAATCATTAATGAACTTTCAGCCGAAATTTTTCTGTTCTGCAGGATGGTGAACAGTAGTATTGAAGGCAGTAAAAACAATGCCGGCTTTAGGAGCATATTGGCATATACCTGGACGGCTTTAGACGGGTCTTCAACCAGGGTTTCCTTCATCGTGTAGAAGCTTAGGAATGGGTCTCCAAGAAGCAGGTAGTAGATAAAGAGTATTCCGGCTGAAACCAGCAGCGTCTTTAGGATTCCGTCCATCTTCAGATTTCTGATGGAGTAGGCAGCGATTATGCAAAGCATTCCAACCATTGGGTATTGGTATCTCGGGAAGCCCCAAGGCGGCGCTGAAATAAAATACGCCAAGTAGAGCAGAATGCCATAGACTATCAGCAGGTCGATTGGGCCTGTCTTCCTGTCCTTTTTGAATTCCCTCAGTCTTTGGTATGCAACCAATATTCCCACCAGCAGCGTCTGTGGGAAAAACCACCCAACCACAGTAAAAGTTCTTTTCAGCATTGACATAACACTTAGCGCAGACTGGCTTTTCGTTATCTTGTAGAGGTGTAGGAAGGGATACAAAGTCTGGCATTCGCTGTAGTTGTTCAGTGTTGAATACAAAAGCCATGAAACAGAATACAGAATTAAGGCCAGTGCACAGAATACCGCTGCCTTTTTGACTGCCTTCATGCCTTCCCTAAGCAGCAGGTATATTACCACCGACAGGATTAGTATCACTGTCGTGAGCAGTTTGGCCCAAAGGCATAAAGCCAGGGTAATGCTTACGACAAAAATGCTTTTAATACTCCACTCTTTTTCTTCTGCCAAAAGCACGCAGTATACAAACAAAAGGCTCAACGGCGTTAGTATTGTGTTGTCTATGTCAACAACAAGCGAGCCCTGCACCGCCAGCGGGCTTATTAGATACAAGACACCTGCCAGAACGCTCAACTTCCCAAGGCCGAGAAAACGATGCGATA
>VGJA01000050.1 GCA_016867655.1 Candidatus Altarchaeales archaeon
CTCGCCATAGTCAAATACAACTACCTGATGTAGCTTTGGGACTCCCAAGAGTAGTCTCCCCGCTTCTGCTCCGCCCTCTGGTGATCCGAAATCATCTTGCTTATCTGACCCATCTGCCTCTCGGTGTCCTTCGCCTTGTTCTCCAAAGCAGTCATGTCCACCTCAACGCCAAGAATCCTAGTCAAAACCCTCAAAACAGCCTCCGCAGACTTGGCGTCAACAATCTGGCCGTGAGTCTCGCCCATCAAACAAACGCCCTCAACATCCCTCTGCACGCCCAAACCCAACAACAAGCCAGAGGCTCCGAAAATAGCTCCATCCTCCCTGAAGACGATGTCATACTTAGCGTGTTCCTTCACCAGACTCCTGCTGGTCGCAGCCCCAAAAACGCGCGGACTCTGCGTAATATTGCCAGTCGCCAATCCGCCAAGAGTATACATCCTTTTGACATTCAAATCCAAAGCCAAATCCAAAGTCCTCTCAGCCAGCTGATACTGACTGTCGGGAGTAATACCCTGAAAATCCCCAGTCAAAAGAATAAGCTCTCTGCCGTTCCTGCTCCAGCTGTGGAACTCCATGTTCACAAGCTTTACTGTGCCATCCTCCTGAATGCCAACCTGAGGCGGCAAAAAAGGCGAATACAACTCGGCAAACTTCTTTGCCTTAAGCTCGTCCAAAAGATGGTCTCCAGCCAGCTTGCCGACCAAACCAATCCCGGGAAGACCCTCCACCATAATAGGATTACTCAACTTCGGCTTATCCAAAAACTTCAAAACAACATCATCCATCTTGCACTCCAAACTGTTTTTTCAACTGCCTGCGGTATCTGCCATACTTGTCCAAAGGCGAATATCTCGCCGGATGCGGATTCACAGTATCTACTCCACACTTACCGCACACATTCTTCATGGTATAACTTCCACATTTCGGACATTTAAGCAATGTCATTGCTTCTTCCACTCCCTGTGGAACTCCCCCACACCACGGTTTTCACGAATGTAGGCTATGCCAGCCTCCGAAGCCTCCTTCAAAGCCCTTTCAGCGCTCTTATAATCCTTAGCCCTAACGTGAACGCGGTATATTGGAGCGGAAATGTAGTTCACAGCAAGCTCTGAATCAACTTTAGCCGCCAGTATCCTGCTCAAAGACTCTTTGACAACATCCACGCCATTAGGCTCAAAACTGGTCAACTCCACAAAACCAGTTATCTCAACAAAAGGCGGCTTAATACTCTTGCAGACTATTTCAACCAATTTGGGCTTCCACTTGTCCGGAACCTTAAGCTTGTCTGCAACAGACTTATCCAAAGATATGGCCTCAAAACCCTTGTAGAGGCTTGGATACTCCCCCAAAAGCTCTGCACTTACTTTCTCAGAGACTTCCTCAGGCTTCAGCTTCAGTTCAGCTGAAATCATTTCAACAATCTTCCTGGACCTCTGCTCCTGCTTGACATCCTGAAGCTTCTGCTTCTTCTGAGCCTCGTTAACCCTCCTCAAAGACAAGTCAATGTGCCCTCTCGATGGATCAACCCTCAAGACAAGCAAAACAACCTTCTGGCCCTCCTTGACATAATCCCTGATGTTCCTAACCCACTTCAAGGAAATCTCAGACAGATGGAGCATACCCCTCTGGCCCTTATACTCGTCCAAAGTGATAAAGGCCCCTTGCTTGAACAGACTCTGAACAGTCCCCAAAACAAACTCCCCCTCCTTCGGAAACATCTTGAGTTAAGACTTTTGCTTTAGTATTAATAAAGAAGTTTGCGTGCTCTATCCCACCTGATGGGTAACACCCTGCAAGTGTAATATCCCACCCAGAGTGTTCCACCCGCCCAGATGAGTTACACTTTTGCAAGTGTAATGCTCCACCCAGAGTGATTATTAAAGACGAGTTCATTATTTATATTCATGTCCAAACTGAAGGAACATATTTTCGTGGTCTTGGTGGAGAACAGGCCGGGAGTCCTACAGAGGGTGTCCTCACTGTTCTCAAGGAGGAGATACAACATAGAAAGCATTTCCGTTGGCCACACAGAGAACCCAGCGATATCGAGGATGACCATCGTCACCACAGGCGAACAGAAGATAATCGAGCAGATTGAAAAACAATTGAACAAACTGGTCAACGTCGTAAAGGTTATAGAACTAAGCAAGGAAAACTCGGTCTGCAGGGAACTGTGCATCGTAAAGGTCCACACGCAAAACGACAAAGCCAAAGAACAGGTGATACAATATGCTGACGTCTTCAGGGGAAATGTCGTCGACGTCAGCCCGAAGTCTCTAGCTGTGGAGCTTACAGGAGACTCCTCCAAGATTGACGCCTTCATAAACCTGGTGAAAGGCTTCGGCATAAAAGAGGTTGCCAGAACGGGCGTCACAGCAGTCCAGCGCGGTTAACGTAAAATGCGGAGTTCCTTCAGGTTGTTCAAAGTATTGGGCATTTCAATAGAAGTCCACATAACCTTCATACTGTTCCTCCTGCTGGTTTTGATTGCCGGACCTGCAACCTTCGTCTTCTTTTTCATCATCTTTTCCATAATCCTGGCCCATGAACTATGCCACTCAATCGCGGCCATACTTTCCGGAATACCTGTACCCAGGATAATACTGCTGCCCTTCGGAGGATTGGCCAGCATAGAACTGCCTGAAAACCCTTTGACTGAACTGAAGATTTCCCTTTCAGGGCCGTTTTTCAACTTCTTTCTTGCGGGCATAAGTCTGGCTTTGATAAAACTTTTGAGCCTGCATTTGTTCGGCTACGGCCAGCTTTTGGACATGCTGGTGGAAGGCAACACAGGCATTTTCACAGCATCCTATGTCTTGAGCATGCTGGCCATGGTCAACCTTTTATTGGGGCTGTTCAATATGCTTCCAGCTTTTCCGATGGACGGCGGCAGGGTGTTCAGGTCAATCCTGGCTTTATGGATTGACTACGCCAAGGCAACGCAGATAGCAGGCAGGATTGGACAAATGGTTTTCCTGCTTCTAGTACTGGCAGGCATTCTCACATTCAACATATGGTGGATTATAGTCGGGCTTTTCCTGATGTATGCCAGCGGCGGAGAAGTGAAGTTTGTCCTGCTCAAGAAAACGTTCCAAGGCCTTTTGATGAGAGACATAATTTCAGAGCAGAGGAAACTGCCAATCGTTGAAGGCTCGGTGTTCGTAAAAGACTTCATGACAATGTTTGCCAAGCCAGACCAAAGGTTCTATCTGATAGCAAATCAGGACGGCACCCTTAAGGGCATATTGGATTTGAATGAGGTAAGCCAGGCGTCAATGCAGGAGAAGTTGAAAACAGTCGGCAGTCTTGCAAAAGAAGACTATGAGACTGTTGAAGGCAGTGTAAGCGTTGAGGAGGGGATGAAGAAAATACTGTCAAACGACATCACTTTGATTGCAGACGGAGACGTTGTCCTGGGATACATGACTCCGGAACTGTTTTTCGAGATGACGCAGTTTTACAGCCTGAAAAACAAGCCTGAAAACAAAACTTTAAGTATATCATGAGCTGCAGTAATACAGGGAAGTCAAAAAACAAATCTGAAAAACACCGTGAACTGCTTTTCGAGATGATGCAATCCTGCAACCTGAAAAAAAACGCAAAACAAAACCTAAGACACATTACAAACTGCAGCAAGACATGAATTGCCCCAGCCTGAGAACAAGCTGTAGGGTAAACCTGGAGCACATAAACGCGACAAGACCTGAAATGCGAGAGCTGCAGTGCTAGAGGAGACATAAAAACAAAATCTGAAACAGAAGAGTTGTAGTTAGACTTGATATTATATAGTCATAAAATTTAATAGTATATTGAATGTCAAAAAAGCTCCAGTTAGGCAAAATGAGATTAAAGCAAGCAATATCAATCTGTCTTTTGATTGCATGCTGTCTTATTCTAACAACCAGTGCTTCAGCCCAAGGCTGCGACAGCGAGTATATTGCAAACGCGAATCCGGTATGCCAGCTGGATGACTGCGAAAACTACTGCATGGACTGGCTTCCGCAGGGAGACTTAGACTGCCAGACGCGTCCAGGATACACTGAAACAGCAAGATGCTGCGACGACAGCCCAAACCCAGACATAACCCAAAGATGCAGCAAAGGGTGTATAGGGGGAGTAAACCCAACATGCCAGCCCGCGGACTGCGGAGTGTACTGCATGCAGGAGAGGTCTGAAGGAAATGCGGACTGCCAGAACAGGCCGGACTTCCATGTTCCGGACGAAGACGGCGTGCCGCAACAACAGCGAGCAAAATGCTGCGATGTGGCTCCGTGCAGCGCAGCTCTTGGAGGAGTATGCGAACACTCGATAACAATCGACCCGGCAGACCCGAACCACGACGGAGGGGAATGCATTTATTTGAACTCTGAAGACAGAACGGACTTTTTCTGCCCAATGGGTTGGACTCATGTCGCCATTGGAGACCAAGACTGCGCTGCAAAAAAACAAAACACAGGCGGGGAATACCAGGGGACGATAACAGACTCCATGTGCTGCTGCGCGCCAATGATAGACTCCTGCAACAGGCTTACGCCAACTGGATACAAACCAGATTATGTATACGGCAGCAGGGGAGACGCCGACATTCTGGAGGACATGTCAAAGCCGTGGTATGCGGTAGTTAGCATAAGCAAGTATGGAGAACTGAGTTTCAGGAAAAGCTATGGCTTTAACATAGAGTATGACAAACCCATTACGGACACAGAAGCAGGCGACCAGTGTGTTCCAACACAACCTGGAACCATGGGCGGTTTGGGACCAGGACAGGGAGACTGCGACGGAAACTGCGACCTAACAGGAAACCAGGCGTGCGCTGAAGGGTTAGTTTGCAGTGATGACGCGCCTGGAAGAAAAGACTACTGCTGTCCGGCAGGCCAAACAAAATACTACCATAGCACGAAGAAATGCTGTACGTCAGCCCCGCCGTTCATACCTATTGGTGCTACTCCTAAGTCCTGTACTAGTAATTCGCAATGCACGGGCGGCAGAAAATGTATTCTAGTAGAAGGTGAGGGTTATTGCGTTGCAGCCTACCCTGGCTCTTGCAGTTCAGACAGCTACTGCGCTACAGAGGTTTCGAGCATATTTACCTTATGCAGAGCAAGCATAGACGGCACCAAATACTGCTTTGTCGCCAATGCAGACTGCTCATCGTGCGACTCAACACCCACGCCAGATGGACACCTGCAGAAGTGCATGGGCGACTGCGACAGAAATCCTAATGCTGCATGCGACGACGACGAGTGCGAGCCCGGATTAACATGCACTTCTGACCACTGCTGTCCGCCAGGCACAAGCTGGGACAATACAAAAAACCAGTGCTGCTATGCCAACTCCATCAACTCCGAAAACTACAACGGCTTCATAAGAATTGTGAACGCCTGCAACAACGGCACAGTAGAATGCGGCTGGATTAAGAGATACGGCCCAGGAAACTATGGAATCGTGTTCAGCGAGCAATACTGCGATGAAAATAACCCGCAAAACGTTGGACCGCAGAGAACAGCCTTAAACTACTCTTACATACCGCAATGCATGAGAAGCGGCGAAGAAGACGAGCCAAGGAGGTTCACAGTCCTCATGAAAGTAGACCGAGTTTATGCAGACAACAACACGGCCAGATTGAGCCCACAGTTCGAAAACCTGACGGTAGTCCCTGGAGTCTACAGGGTCATAGCAGTCAACGACAGCGATTTGATAAGCCTCAAAAGAAGGATTGCACTAGAATACGAAAACGCCAGAAGAAGCAACACGCCCATATCAACGCCAAACACTGAAGCATACTACGACTACTGCACTACCTACATCCTGGCCCGAGGCTGCGACATGCCCTTTGGCATAAACGTGACAAACATGTGCAAGAACCTGAGGATGGAAGGCGGCGGCCTAAAGGAAAATTACACCTACCAGGTGGAAAACATGAACTTCAGCGCCTGCATGTGGGAGATAATAGACGGCGGCAAGTACTACGACTTCCCGGGAGTCTACTTGACTGTGATGAACAAATCCAGACACGGAGCAAACCTGGGCCTGATGTACTACTACGTCAACTCCCTGGAGCCAAGAGGCACAACCCACATGGTAAACCCCTCCGGAACGCCAGGCGGACAGGAAGCCAACGTAAGGTGGCTGCTAAACTGGAACAAAAAATCGGCCGGAAGAATCCTTGGATGCAGGAGTGACTCAAACGAATTCTGGAGCGACACATGCAGTCCAGGAGACTTCACCTGCAGTTTGGGTGCTGCGCTGGCCAACGCCTACACGCAAGGCTTCAGGGCAGACAAGATAAAATCGAATTTAAGCAAAAAATGCGGTTACTTCGAGCACGAGCAGCCGAAGACTTCTAATGTCCCAGGGCAGACTGCAGACTACTTCCAGTACAACGACCTGGACGATGAAAACAAAGAAGACGACCCATTTGATGTTGGAGAGGTATATGACGACAAATCGTTCGACTTTGAGCTGGGCGTGCCAGACAGAAAGTACCTGGTAAACCAGTCTATAGAATCCATCAAAACGGAAATAAGCGCTTTGTTTGTAGACCACAGTTCAGTCAGATGGAAGGGGATATACTACAGGGAAGCACTTACATTTTATTCTCAATGCAGGCCCGGCACAGACACCTCCAAAAAGTATTTCAAAATCCCCTATGGCAGGGGCAGTTATTCAGGCGGCCAGTGGGTCAACGGACCGTGGTATGGAGGCACGATGTACCAGTACATATACAAAAACGGTTTTTTCAACTACACCACCTATCCAGCGAAAACAGACGTTCAATTCTGGCCGTTCTCAGGATGGCCTGACAGAGAAACATGCAACAACCCGGTAATATTTTACAACAACGAACGCCTCACAAATTATGACACGCCTGCTGCAACAGACCGCTATTGGATTATCAACCCAAAGGAGCAGGCCACAAGCCGCCCTGACTTGCAGTGCACGAGGCCGGCGCACAGCGGAAATTTAGGCGGAAGCAGCGAGCCGTTGTACTACACCAATCCAGGAGGATACAACGCGCCCGGAGACAAGCCAAGGGTGGACCCGTTCAATGAAGGCGGCACAAGCGACCTGTTGAAATACTACCGACAGTATAACAAAAGAACTTTGTGGGCTAACGTCTTCAAGGTGACTCCTGAATTCCACAACAGACCTCCTGAAGACGACTTGTGCGCTCCGGAAACCGAGTCTACAAACGGCGGCATCGGAGCCGGCCAGGGCGACTGCGACGGAAGCTGCAGCAACAAACTATGCGAGCAAGGGCTGGTATGCGCTGACGTTCCCTGGAGTACAACAGAATACTGCTGTCCGGAAGC
>VGJA01000051.1 GCA_016867655.1 Candidatus Altarchaeales archaeon
TTAGCTCGTATTCTTTGTCTTCTTCAACAGCTTTCATGAAGTCTTCAGTGATTCCCACAGAAATGTTGAAGTTTGTCAGCACGTCGGTTTTTTCTTTGGCTGTTATGAAATCCAAGATGTCGGGGTGGTCTACCCTCAGGATGCCCATGTTTGCTCCCCTTCTTCTGCCGCCCTGTTTTACAACGTCTGTTGCTGAATCAAAAACCTGCATGAATGAGAGGGGTCCTGAGGCGACTCCGCCGGTTGACTTTACTACGTCATTTTTGGGCCTCAGCTTTGAGAACGAAAATCCTGTGCCTCCTCCGCTTTGGTGTATCAAGGCAGTGTCCTTAAGGGCTTCAAAAATGCTTTCAATAGAGTCTTCCACTGGAAGAACAAAACAAGCGCTAAGCTGCTGCAGTTCCCTGCCTGCGTTCATCAAAGTAGGCGAGTTTGGCATGAACTCCAGGTTAGCAATCATGTCATAGAACTCTTTTTCGCTTTCCTTGGCAGCCTTGACGTCTTTTGGCTTGTAAATCAAATCAGCTTGCGCTATATTCTCGGCAACCCTGTGGAACATCTGGCTTGGAGTTTCTGCAATCTGGCCGTTTTCATCCTTCTTCAAATACCTGCGCTCCAAAACCTTTATTGCATTATAGCTTAACTTTATGTCATCCTTAACTCCTAGAAGAGACTTCGCCTCCCTCAACTCCTTCCTCCTCTGGCGGTAGAGGATGTAGGCTTTGGCAGTTCTGGCGTGGCCCTCCTCCATCAACACCCGCTCAACAATGTCCTGAATCTCCTCAACAGAAGGAATAGTATGCCCGTCATACTTTTTGTTCAAAACTTTGGTTACTTTGTCCGCAAGCCTTTCAGCCAGTTTGTAGTCACTGCCGCCAATGGAAGCGGCGGCCTTGAAGATGGCGTCAGCAATCTTCTTTTTGTTGAACTTCACAATCCTGCCGTCTCTTTTCCTAATCTTAGAAACAATTTTAGTGCCCATCAAACACCCCAAAACAAAAACTACACATAAACATAGGATGGATAGAATAAATATGTTTCTGTCTTCTTTCACGCAGGCAGGCAAAAAACATTCAACAGGGATGCAATTCACTCAACCTGCTCTACCCGTTCAATCTGCGGGACTTCTTTTTTTATCGCCCTCTCAATCCCCTGGCTCAATGTCATCTGCGCCATCGGACAGCCAAAACACATGCCCTTAAGCCTCACCTTGACGACACTGCCTTCAATGCCAACAAGCTCCACATCACCGCCGTCAGCCTGCAAAAAAGGCCTTACCTTAGCCAAAGCGTCGTTAACCCTAGCACACAAAGGATTTTTGTCTTTCTTATCCATTTTGAATTTATATTGCTGTCATTTATAGTAGATATACTCTATTAAAATGCAGATACTTGGTTTTGAAGGGGCGTATGTGGCCGGGATTTTGATTGTGGTTTTTGCGTTCATAGCACTATTAGCAGTCATACTATTTGCTGTATTGGTGACTGCAGGAGTTATATCTGTCTTGATTTTCAGGAAAACCAGGAGGGTTTTCATACCAAGGGCAACACTGTTTGTAATCAGCCTCCTTGAGGCTCCGATTAGACACCTCATGTGGTTCTTCAAACGCGACGACAAGATAGTAGACCAGATGCTGGTTCAGATTAGAAACAGCCTTTATTCAGAAGCCTACAGAAAGACTGTATACAGTAAGAGAGCCATCTTCCTGCCGCAGTGTCTTAGAAGCCCAAACTGTCCGGCAAAACTGACTCCAGAGGGCATCAAGTGCGTTGAATGCGGCCAGTGTGGCATAGGGGAAGTAAAAAAGATTGCCGAATCCCTGAGGTATTTGTTTTTTGTCGTTCCTGGCGGAAGCTTCGTCAAAAGGATGGTGAAGAAATACAATCCCGAGGCGATTTTGGGAGTGGGCTGCCCCATGGAAGTGAAGGAGGGGACTGCAATGATGGCTTCAGTCGGGCTGCCGGTACAGGGCGTCACGTTGCTCAAAGACGGATGCGTTGACACGCGAGTCAACGTCAAGGAACTGTTGGAGAGGATACGCCTGGGCGAATCCAAAAAAGAAGTCGATTTGGAGGAAGTGGAAAAGGTTTCCAAAAAGTGGGTTGAAAAGGAGCCTGCAGTTTTCGTTAAAATAAAGAAATAAAAATGGTTGGGGGAAAGGGGTCGAAAAAGGTCTTTTAGCCTTTGAGGTTTTTTAATACCAAACACAATATGTAAGGGAGATGATTGTCTTCGGGGGTTCTAGTTCGGTTGGCTTGGCTTGGGACGTTTCCAAAGACATTGGCGCCCAGCTCGGGAAAAACGAGGTCAAGAGGTTTCCAGACGGCGAAATTTACGTTAAAATCAATTCTGAAGTGAAAAACCAGGACTGCGCCGTCATACAGTCTGTGCGTTCGAGCGACAACCTTGTTGAACTGTTTTTGTTTCTGGACGCCTTGAAAGACCAAGGCGCGAGGGAAGTGGCTGCAGTGATGCCCTACATGGCCTACTCCAGGCAGGATAAGGTGTTCACAAAAGGGGAAGCGTTGAGCGCTAAGACAATACTCAAATTGGTTGACGAACTCTCCTCGAGGGTTGTGACAGTCAACACGCATTTCATGCGCGGCCACGGCGACGGAGTGTATCACAAGATTAGATTCAGGAACTTGGACGCTATTCCGTCTTTGATAAGCTATCTGAAGGTTAGGATGAGCGACCCGACTGTTATTGCCCCGGACGAAGGCAGCTTGGGGATGGCCAAATACGCCGCGGAACTGTTGGGCTGCGACTTCGACCACATAAAAAAGAAAAGAATCTCTGGAGAGGAAGTGCGCATTGAAACCAAAAGCCTGAATGTAAGGAACAAGGATGTTTTGATTTTGGATGACATAATTTCAACCGGAAACACGATAGCAAAGGTTGCAGACTTTGTGGGCGAGTGGAGGCCGAAAACCATTAGTGTTGCTTGCATACACGCCTTGTTCACAAACGGTATGGACATGTTCAAGGGCAAGATAGACCGGCTGATTGCGACAAACACCGTTGAGTCCTCTGTGAGTAAAGTAAATGTTGGGCCTTTGATTGCAAAAGAGTTGAGGGAAGTGTTACGCTGATTTTTCCAGACTTTTTCTCAGGAAGAAAAGCAGGAACACTGGGACTAGTATGTTTAGCATTAGGTTCTGCGCCAGCAGCAGGGTTAGATAATTGCCGTCTGGCAACGGCGGGTGTGTCCCCAGAAAGTAGTCGGAAAAGTCGTTTGCAAACATCCAGATTACTGGGAGGATTACTTCAAGGCCCTTGGATTGGGCGGCCCTTCTGGCGACAAAACCAACTTCAAGTATCATGCCAAAATGCCCCAAAAAGATGAGGCCGTTGAAGAGCGTGTTTTCAAGCAAAAATTTTTTGTGGTAGAGAGTCCACGCTACTATAGTCCAGAGGCCGTATTTGACCAAACCATAGAAGGCCAGAAATGAAAATTTCTGAAGGAACTTGTTTTTCCTGAAGGAAAGCAGAAAGACCATCAACGCAGGATATATCGGACAGTCAACCAACATAATCCAAAGCAGGGGATTAGTCTGGGACATTGTCCTGCTGTAGGTGTATATCCCAGCAACAAGGCCGAGCATGTTTATGAGGATGAAAAGCCTTAGGAGCAGTTTGCTTTCAAGAAGCCTTTCAGTCCAAGCGATATACCTGGAAAGGGGCATCATTCACCGACCTCTTTTCCTTATCACCTTGGCCGGAACTCCGCCTGCAAGAACCCCGGGTTTTACGTCACGGTTTACCAGGGACATCGCGCTGACAACTGCATCATCTCCTATCACAACGCCTGGCAGTATCGTGGTGTTGGCCCCGACTACTGCGTTTTTTCCAACAACAACCCTGCCAATCCTAGCCTCTTTTGCGAGAAACTCGTGCGCAAGTATCGTAACTCCATAACCGATTATTGCATTGTCTTTTATTTCAATCAGCTCGGGATAGAAGATGTCGAAGACAGCATAAAGGCCGACTGAAACATTCCTGCCAACCTTGACTCCAATAAGCCGGTATAGAAAATTCTTCACTCTAAGTGAAGGCAGCATCCTGCACAAAAAGATGACGAGGAAGTTGACCGCAACCCTGATTGGATTCCTGACCCTCCACCAGCTTTTCAAAGAATTCCTGTCCAATGTTTCCGCTATCTTACTTAGCCTGCGCATTTTCTAGTTCCAACCGTCCTCCCCAATCAAGGGGACGAAAACACAGCCGCCGTGGTTTTTTTCAAACACCTTGCCCTTTTCCTTCCTGACTTCAACCAAAGTCTGCAGGAAACGGTTTCCTACTGGGATTAACAACAGCCCATCCTCTTTAAGCTGGCTGACAAGCGCCTTAGGAATCTTTGGGGCAGCAGCAGTGACGATAATACGGTCATAAGGGGCTTTCTTGCTGTAGCCAAGAGTGCCATCACTAGGAACAATCTCAACGTTCCTTATGCCACAAAACCTCAAATTGTTTCTCGCATACTCAACCAAAGTTGGAACACGCTCTATAGTATAGATGAACCCATGTTTTGCTATTTCAGCCAGTACTGCAGCCTGATAGCCGCTTCCAGAACCAACCTCCAAAACAACATGATTCTCTCCAAGCTGAAGCTTCTCAGTCATTATTGCAACCATGTGCGGCGCAGAAATAGTCTGGCCCTCGCCAATAGGCAGCGGACAATCAGCATAAGCGCTGTTTCTCATGGCTTCTGGAACAAACCTTTCTCTCGGGATTTTGAGCATGGCGTCTATCACGCTCTGGGTTTCCAAATAACCCTCAGACACTAGATTGTCAACAAGCCTCTTTCTCTCAGAAACATAATCCATTTTATAAATTACGCCTGAAAGCCTCCTTAACCCTCCTCAGATGCTTCTCAAAGCTGTTCTCATCGTCAGGCTTCTTTTGGGCAATGTGCTCTCGGATGCTGCCGTCTAAAAGAGACTTCCGGCTTTGAACCAAACTTGAAGCATTCCCTAAGACTGAAGTCGGACCGCTCAAACCATGCTTCCCAAACCTACTGCCTGTTTTACTGTGAGTAAAGCCAACCTGCTCCATCTTTTTCATCAAATCCAAGCTTTTTTTGCCGAAAACGTCCACATGGGATTTCAACGCATCCAACCTGGAGTCGCGAAACCTTTTTCTGGCATCGTCCATGCTATAAACACCAGTATTTACTTAGCAGGCTAACTTAATAACAAAGGCGGCAGTGAAGCCAAGACTGTAACAAGGCCAAAAAGTATGCAAAAGAGGTCAAACCTGATTTTGTGCGCAAACTTAATCAACAAATCAATTGTCAAATAGCCAACAACAAATGAAACAAATATTCCGACAAACAAGGAAGGCAAGTCAACACCAGCAATGCCGCTATGTAGCAGCTCAACGCCAACCAAGCCAAAGACTGCTGGAATGGAGATGATGAAAGTCAGCTCCAAGGCGTCTTCTTGCCTGAATTTCCTGAAAAGCATTGCCGCTGCTGTGACCCCAGACCTTGAGACGCCGGGCAAGACTGCAACACCCTGAACCAAGCCAGACCAAACAGCATCCAAAGTGGTTGCGCCAGCAATATTTTTGCTTCCGAACTTTTTTCTGGACTTATGCAATACCACTCCGGTAGCTATAAGCAGCAACCCAACCAAAGCAGTCAACAAAACTCCCTGATGTTCAAGAAAACTTTCCTTCAAAAAAAAGTATGTTGGAAGCCCGGTCAACGCGCTGAAGAAGGTTGCGACAACAATAAAAGACATCAATCTATCTGCCCTTCCTTTAACAGTCTCTTGGACCGCTGTAACAAGCTCTCTTCTAAACCTTAACACAACAGCCAAGAGCGTGCCTAAATGCAAGAAAGCGGAAAAAGTGAAAGCACTCTGCGGGTCAAACTTCAAAAAACCAACCATAAAAAAGATATTCTGCGCCGAACTGCTGACCGGAAGCCACTCGGTGATTCCCTGGATAACACCCAAAACAACCGCAGACAACAGGTCCATGCCAGATTATAAATACACAAGCAAACAAAAAAACCCTTTTTTACCCAAAAAAACCTATAATAAAAGACTTAAAATAAGGGCTGGTAGCTCAGTTTGGTAGAGCACCCGGCTTTTAAGAGCCCCTTTCTTTTAGAAAAAGAAAGGTGCTTCACCCCCAAAGAAAAGCCCGTTCCCTCTGGGAACGGGGTGTGTCCCGCTTCGCGGGACACTTTTGTCAGCATGAAATGCTGGCATGTCCCCGAAGGGGACACTTTCTTTTGGAGTGAAACACCTCCACTTGTGGGGAGGCTCCAAGCAACCGGGTGGTCGCGGGTCCGAATCCCGTCCAGCTCAAAATCCACCACCCCCCACAACAACACACACTAAAAAAAGGAGGATTGAACTTCTCTCCTTGGAATGCCTAGCTGCCACACCAATAGAACCTCTATTTTGCAATAGAATAGGTTTTTCTATTTGGAGGGTAAATTAGGTAATGGTGTTTTGTGAGATGAAAGCCAGCACTATGCTTTCGGCCTTGGCCAGCTTGATTTCGCTTGGAAGTTACATCCTGCTTGGAGTCTCGGTTTTGACTGTTTTGTCGACGTTCTCCAGCCTCATGCCAGAGGAGGGGAGGGAGCCGTTTAAGGCTGAGGTAAGTCCTGCAGGAGATGCTGTTTTTTCTTTGACTGTTGGGAACACCGGTTTTTTTGAAAACACTGTGAACTCGAGCATCAGGGTGGAGTTCAAAGACAATGTGGTTGAAAAACAAGCTTACTTGAAGCTGAAGCCCAAGGAGAGTGGTGAACTAAAGTTTGAGTTTAACTTAACGCAAAGGCAGATGGAAAGCATACTATTAAGTCCGCCGAAGATTTTCCTCTTCCTGAAGGTTGACACACTAAATGGCCTAGCTGGCATGGGAGTTAAAGCCGAAATCGGAGGTATAAGCTCGAAATGAAAATCCTCAAAGCCCTTTTTGGAGCGCTGTTGTATTTGGCCACGTTTGTGGTAATTCCCAAGATGGCTGTGGAGAAAATGCCTGCGGAGATGATGGCGCAGTTTGGGTCTCAGGAAACGTTGCTGTCGACTTTAACAACCATCGGGGTTCTGCTGGCAGGTTTGTATGCATTCAAAACCCTGACTCCAAAAAGCAATCCAGCCAACCTGCTGTCCAGAACGCTGCTGGATTTTCTGGAATTGTATGTATTCCTGTTTTTCATCGGCCTTGGCGATGCGACAAACCTTGGACTGGCGGAAAAACAAGTGATGTCAGCTAAGGCAACGGTTTTGTTCAACTTCCGAATATTCGCAC
>VGJA01000052.1 GCA_016867655.1 Candidatus Altarchaeales archaeon
AATTTCATTCATCGCCACAGTATACTCCAACTCAACCTCAAACATAACACTTGAAAGATTAGAAGTCTATAACGAACAAGGCAATCTGCTAGAAAACCAAACCATAAACAAAATACTCTTTAGAGAGATGTATACTAGTATAAAGTAGAATATACTAGTTTATTATACATGTATTTAAACCCAACGAGATAATCATCTTATCAGAACTCGAAAAAATGATAAGTAAAAGGATAAAGTACATGATAGTGGGGGGGATACTAGGCCTACTATGGGGGGGCTTATTTAGCCCGTTATTTAGCTTAATTATCTTTGAGCTAATGCCAAAAGACTTATTTAACCAATTGGGATATATCTTATCTTTTGTCATAGCCTTTCCTTTCGAGTTTTCAATATACCTTACAAAGCATACTTTCTGTTTAAACACTGATTGTCCACCGCTAATGATAGTTCCCATCGTTATATTTTCAGCTATGATTGGAACCACAATTGGACTATTCATTAGCATTATATATGCATCAAGATGAGTCAAATAAGAAAAAATTGCAAAACAATTAGAGTATAAGTGTGTTGCCCCAGCCAGTTTCGGTGGCTGGGGGCAGGCACCATATCCCCTTTAGGGGATTTCACTTTGGAGGGACCAAAATGAGTAGATGCCAATTAAAGTATGGGAAGAGAATTTATAAAAGCGTTTTTGTTCTGATGTATTTTTTAGCAGTTGTAAATGGTGCTTCGGCCGAAACCAATTTGATTTTGGATGGCTCTAGCGTATTACGCTCTGGAAACACTATAACGATTATCGCAACAGTATTCTCCAACTCAACCCATAACATAACTTTAGACAGCTTGGAAGTCTACAATGAACAGGGCTATCGGCTGGAAACCCTAGCTGTAAACCAGAATCTGTCGAACACTAGCTTCTCACAGGGATTCACATTTGATGTAAGCCAGATAAAAGAGTCTCCACAACTGTGGGACAACCTTGCCATTCTCATATCAGCCACTGTAACAGAAGAGGGCATGCAATCTAGCATAAACCAAACCCACATAGTTGAAATACAACCACTATTCAGACCACCAGACCCAAACACAGGAGAACAACCAACAACAAAAACAACAGGAACATACGAACCATATGTAAGATCGGCTACTCTTTCTGTACCAATATATGCTAGAGGAGATCAACACTTACACTCGGAGCATTCGATAAATTTTCCATTAGAACGAGATATCCCCCCCATCCACAACATGTCAGCCTCTGCTAGGTCAGTGGGTTTGGATTGGGTTATTTTTACTGAACATTCTACTCATATAACTCATGACGAATGGCTGCAAGGTAGAGGAGAGTGTGATAATGAGGATTCTAGTAGCTTTAGATGTATGTATGGCTCTGAATTGGCTTTAAAGCAGCGTGGAACTGATTGTTCTTTTGAGGAGTATCTATCTTACAATCTGAGTAATTATGTTGCTGGTGAATGTGGTGGATATTTCCCTTATTGCTGGTGTGATGACCCTCAAACTGGAATAGATAGTGTTAGGAATGTTAATGGTTTTGGTTTTTTGGCTCATCCTTTTGACCCACATAAACCGTGGGTGGATTGGAATGTGAATGGCTGGACTGGTTTAGAAATTATGAATGGTCCTTGGGATAATGCTGACGACCAGGCGGTTCAAAGGTGGGTTCAGCTTTTGCTGGCTGAAACGAATCCCAACGATGGTTTTAGGGTTGGCATTGGCAACAGCGACGCGCACCATTTGAACGAGGTAGGCAGTTCTTACAGCATGTGTTATTTGGATGATTTCAACGAAGCGGAGATAAACAAAGGCTTGAAGAGAGGCAGCTGCATGGCTTCCAACGACGGCGGCTTTGTGGTTTCCGAAGTTAGGGACAACAGCAACACAGCCAAAATGGGCGGAGTACTGACGACTTCAGGACAAGTGAACGTCACAATCTACCATGGAGTAGTAAACAAATGCAACCTAAGGCTGATTAAAGGCGTTTTAGGCCAAAGCGAGACCGTGTTGAAAACCTGGAGTAACATACAATATGACACTGGCTCGCCAAGGAGTTTTGTGGACACGCCCACAGCCAACAGCTACTACAGAGTAGAATGCATCGGCTCAAGCAACACAAACATTAGGACATACACTAACCCTATTTGGGTTTTGTTTGACCCGGCGCCTAGTTCTAGTAGTAGCAGTAGTAGCTCTAGTAGTAGTTTGAGGAGTAGTTCGTCTCGTAGTAGCAGCAGTAGTTTTGGTTCTTCGAGCAGCTCCAGTTTTGCGTCTACCAGCTCTAGTTCTAGTAGAAGAAGCAGTAGCATATCGAGCAGTTCTGCCAATAGTGTTAGCAGCAGTGCCGCTTCCTCGAGCAGCAGCTCGAGTGTCGAGTCCTCGACGAGCGGCATGAGTTCGAGCAGTAGCTCGAATGCCTCATCAGAGGCATCTTCAAGCTCAAGTTTTGTTTCCACCAGCAGTAGCTCCAGCCGTAGGAGTAGTAGTGTTGCTTCTTCAAGCAGTACTAGCAGCAGCAGTAGCAGTTCGACCAGCCGGCGTTCGAGCTCTAGTAGCAGCAGCAGCCGGAGCAGTAGCAGTAGGACGACTACAACTCATGGGCCAGGTCCTACAAGCGCTCCTACCAGCGAGTCCAGCAGTAGTAGCAGTAGTTCTAGTAGTAGGGTTTCCACTACACTAGTTTCCATACAATTGGTTTCAGGCTGGAATTTGTTTGGCGTGCCTGTGAACGGCTCCAACGGGAATGCCAGCAGTGTGTTGTCTAGGACCAACTGCGGCCGGATTGCCAGGTATGTCAATAACGGCAGCAATGCGCTTTGGGAGGAGTATTACACGTCTCCAGTCAATGGGGGAGTGAACTTTAATCTAAGTTTGGGTGAAGGATATTTCGCCAAATGCGACAACAACGTAACACTGAATTTGTCTGGAAGAAAGGTGGAAGGATTCAACTCCACATTATTCTACGAGTGGAACATAATGGCTTGGACTAATGTTACCGGCACCAGCAACGCCAGCCGCGTGTTGAACAACATTCCAAACGCCTACCGCATAGCACGCTACGCCAACAACGGCGACGGCAACGCACTATGGGAGGAATACTACACCAGCCCGGTTTCAGGCGGAACAGACTTCACAGTAAACCACACTCAAGGTTATTTCATCAAAACAAGCCAAACCACAAGCTGGGTTAGAATGAGCGTGTTAGGAGGTAAAACACTTCTTGGAACTGCTATTTCACTGCCAAACTCATCAGGCGGCGGAGGCTACTACAAAACAATGCCCTGCTACGCCCAACTGCTCTACGGGACGGTAAAATACCCCAATGGTAGTAGTCCAACAACAGCGCAATACAAAAACATAACCCTGGAAAAAAGGAATATTGGAGTGTATTTCACGGTCTACGGAGCAAACAATAGATACAACAGCACCTACTACGCAGCCAACAGCCACACCTACAACAGCGGAAGTTTGTTCATAACAATAAACTTCCCTGCAGTAATCTACAATGTAGATGGTGAGGAAGGAAAAAAGGAGAATATTTCAGGTTGTATCAACCAAGGAACAGACAAAATAAACCTCACAGTGACAGACGGCGTGCTTGCAGGTTTTAAACGAGTCACAACCTCAGGAGAAACAACAAACTTTGGGGAAATAGTATTAACACAAGCCACAACAACCACCACAAGAACGACAACCACGACCACCACAACTACTAGGGCAACCACAACCAGCACTACCACCACAACAAGGAGGACCACCACCACACTAGCTCTTGGCAACCCGAAGCTGCCCAAATGCCACAACGACAAATGCACTCCAACTTACCCCTGCAGCCGCGGCTTAGGAGACTGCGACACCAACCGAGACTGCGTAAACAGTATTTGTGAATATGACGTCGGCAGAGAATACGGCTGCAACCCGACAGTAGACATGTGCATCTAACAGGTATTTTTATGCTATAGCTTCCTATAGTATTCTATATGATTACGACCATTCAGGTGGATGTTGACCTTTTGGAGGAGTTGAAAAGTAGGAAGCTTTTCGACCGCGAGAGCTATGCAGACGTAATTAGGGATTTGATTGAGGACTCCAAGGAGCTTAACGAGGAAACCAAGAGAGAGATTGCGAAGGCTCGCGCTGAGATAAAGTCTGGCAGATACTACACTTTAGGTGAAGTCAAAAAACAGCTGGGTGTGTGATGGCCTACATGATTGTATTCTCAGAATCAGCCTTAAAGCAGCTTAAGAAACTTGACAGAGAACTTCAAGAGCGCATTACTGCAGTCTTGGAGCGCATACGCCTTAGGCCAGAAGTGTATGTGAGAAAGTTGGTTGGCGAGCCAGGCTACAGGCTGCGCGTTGGCGACTATAGGGTAATAGTGGACTTGGACAAAGAACACCTGCTGGTGCTTGTGATAAAGATAGGTCATAGGAAAAGTATATACAAATAAGGTTAGGGGGAGGGTTTATTTTCCTTCTTCCAGTATTTTTATTATTCTCCTCCGCGCGTTTTCCAGCTCCACTTCCAGCAGCCCGCGGTTGGCCAGTGCAGGGACTATTGCAACCAGTGCTGTGTCCAAGCCTGGTAGTATGAAGAACATGACGTCGTATTTACCCAATTCGAAGTAGACTTTGTCCAAGCCGTATTCGGAGTAGTGGCCGATGACGTCAAAGAGCGCGTCCATCGTGCCCTTCAACGTCTCCCACACCGGCGTTATTTCTTTTTTGAACTGGTCTGACATGGACACAATTCCTTCAAGGTTTTTCCGCGCGACCATGCAGGCTAATACATCCTCCAAGGGCGTTAAGTCCTCATCCAAAACATTTTTGACCTGGTCTTCCTTTGTGGGGTCTGGCATTGTTGTTAGTAGTATGTGCCTAGGATTAAATAAATAGATTGCCGTGGTGGCTGGAAATGCACAGAGGCAGGCATACAATTGGAACATGCACAACAAAAGACAAGCAACTGGAAGACGCAAAGCAGAAGGGCATGCAATTGGAACATGCACAACAAAAGACAAGCAACTGGAACACGCAAGGCAGAAAGGCATAGATAGCTGGAGTGAAACAATCAGTTTACGCCGCGACCTGGTCTTGAAAGAAAACTTACTTTTTGACTTGTATTCCCTGCTGGGTTATTTCCAAGGCGATGGGCTTGAGGGTGTGTTTGGTAATCCTCATCTTCCTAATTTTTATCGTCCTCGTGTCCAAGGCTTCGTTTGTTTTCACTATTATAACGCCGTCTGACACATACTCCTCAACGCCGTGCTTGGACACGCCGTCTTCCTCAGGGACTTCAGTGATTAAAATGGAGTTCAATCCGTTGACCTTGAACTCGTAGTTCATCTGCAGCAAAACCCGCCTGATGCTGGTCTCGTTTTTGGACAGCACGTCCAGTGCAGGCAGGCTGTCCACGACAACACGCTTGGCGTTTATCTTTCTGGCTGATGCAACAACCAAATCGGTGATTCTCTCAAAGTCGAATTCTCCTGGCAATAGCGAGAAGCTTTTTTCGGGAGCAACAGGCAGGCTCGTCACATACTCCTTGATTCCAATCTTGCTCAAGCTGGTGTCTATGAGAATCAGCTTTTTTTCTTCTTCCAATTTCTTCAAGTCCCATCCGTATTTCAGCATGTCGCGCCTTATTTCATCTGAATCCTGCTCTAGGGTGACCAAAACGCCGGGCTCATTGTAGTTCACTATTCCACTCACGAGAAATTGTATTGCCAGGGTTGTTTTGCCTGTTCCGCAGCTTCCAGCCAAAAGAATGCTCCTAGCTCTGGGAAAGCCTCCGCCAAGAATTTCGTCTAGTCCGGGAATTCCAGTAGGACATCTGTCGCTCATCTTAACTTCACTTAAGTTATTACTTAAGGTAATATAAAAAGCTTTATCCAGGAGCTGTTGCGTGCGGGTTCATGGTTTAGGTCACCGCCTTTATTTGTTTTAAGGAAGAGTATAAGTGGTTTGCTGCGAAAAAGTTTTGACGGTGAAACGGAGGCTGCTTAGGGGAGGTCCTGCTACAGCACAGGGGGTTTGGTTTTTATAGGCCTTTTTCCAATATATGAGCCATGGTTTTGTATCACAACACGCACTCCAGGGCTAGGAAGAAGAGGAAGTACGGCGCGGGCGGAAAGCCGGTTGACACTACAATAGGTGTGGTCAAAAAGAGGAAGTTTGGGGTTAAAGGCGGGAACGAGAAGCTGAAATTGTTTGCATGCAAGACCGTGAATACGCTTCTGGGCGGCAAGTATGTCAAGTGCGAGGTTGTGACTGTAAAGGAGAATCCGTCCAACAAGGATTTTGTGAGGAGGAATGTTATCACAAAAGGGGCTGTGGTTTTGGCCAAGGGTCCGGACGGCAAGGAGTTGAACATTCGCGTCACCTCCAGGCCCGGACAGGATGGTGTTCTCAATGGCGTTGTTGTCTGATTAACATAGTGCTGGGGGTCTGTTTCCCCTAAAACATGTTTATTATATCCCTGTTTTACGTATATAGATACACCTGAGATATGAACCACAGGGGACGTGAAAAAACGGGTGAACCCAAAAAACCGGCGGGAAAACCTTTGGAAAGTCAGGGTCAACCCCCGGATGTAGTGGGGATAGGTGGCAAAATGGTTTCTGTAGATAAGATGCTAAGGGAAAAACTGGGTGACAGCAACTACGAAAAGCTCAAAGCATTGAAGAATGCTGTACTGGAGAACTGGCTTGCAAAGTATATTGCGCATTGTAACCCTGATTCTGTTTTCATATGCGGCGACTCCAAAGAGGATAGAGAACATGTCAGGAGGATGGCTTTGGAGAAGAAGGAAGAGACGCCGCTTGCAACCAAAGGGCATACGATACACTACGACGGCGTTCAAGACCAGGGCAGGGACAAGGAAGTCACAAAGTACCTGCTTGCTGAAGGTGTTGAGATGAAAGGCCTTAATACGATAGGCAAGAAGGAAGGCCTTGAGGAAATGCACGGTTTGATGAAAGACGCCATGAAAGGCAGGACGATGATTGTTTCTTTTGCAAACCTTGGGCCGACAAACAGCAGGTTTGCGATTCCGGGAGTGGAGATTACTGATTCCTGGTATGTTGTTGACAGCGTCAAGTATCTTTACAGGGAAGGTTACGAGCAGTTTAAGAGTCTGAAAGGCTCTGGAGACTTTTTCAAGGTCGTCCACTGCACTGGAGAAGTTAACGAAAGAGGGTGCAGCAGCAGTCCGGACAAGA
>VGJA01000053.1 GCA_016867655.1 Candidatus Altarchaeales archaeon
GTTGCTGAAGCAGTCAAAAAGGCTGCAATAGAAGGCGGTGTAACAAGAGACTGAGGTTTTCAGTTTCCACGGTTTTGACGGGTTTTCAAGTTTCCTGTTTCCACGGGTTTTTTCCCTTGCGGGAATCCTTCGGGACAAGATTCGGTTTCCACGGGTTTCCCCTGTTGGGAATCCCCCGATGGGGACAATTTTCCATGGTTTTCACGGTTTCCCAGTTTCCCTAGGATTGAAGACAGAAGTCCAAATATAGAAGACTGGAAACTGAAAACCGAAAACTGTTCATGCCTCGGGCATGAATCCCCACAAGGGGAGAACTGAAGACCGAGAACCGAAAACTGAAAACCCACCAAAATTAGGCATTACGTTCGCTGTGTTGCGTTTATGTTTTTATTCTATGTCGTGTATAGTTTTATACTATGATATTGGTTGCTAATTCTAACAGTTTGCAGTGTATGCATAGGAAGAACAGTAAGTGCACTAATACTAATATTGCTAATGGTATTGTTGTTAATGACAGTTTGCAGTCGCAGTGGTATTGCAGTCAGTGCAAGTATTTTGAGTGCAGGGAGTAGTTGGAGATGGCTAAGGCAGATGTTGGAAAGAGGGTTTTGGCGTATATAATTGATTGTGTGATTGCTACCGTTATTTGCCTGGTTGTTGTGGCCGTGTCTTTTGTCATCTTTATGATGGGCATATTAACGGATAGCGCTTTGAGCTGTTTAACGTCTCTTGTGTATGTAATCGGCTTGTTTGTTGGCCTGGCTTTGGGTTTTGGCTATGAACTGTTGAGGGATGGATTCTTTGGCGGCAGGAGTTTGGGTAAAAAACTGATGGGCTTGAAGGTTGTGAACACAAAAACTGGAAAGCCATGTTCTATAAAAGACTCCATACTTAGGAACATAACGCTGTTGATACCAATAGTCAACTTGATTGAGCTTATTATGCCGTTCATCGACGATGGAGGATTGAGGCTGGGCGACAAGCTGGCTGGCACGAAAGTAGAATAAGTTTCCACTGGTTTTTTCCCTTGCGGGAATCCTTCGGGACAAGATTCGGTTTTCACGGGTTTTCTCTTTATGGTTTTCACGGGTTTCCACGTGTTTTCAAGTTTTCTGAAGACCGAAGACTGAAAATCAAATACTAACGGACTTATATTTTTTCGAACAGTTTTATGAATGCTTTCATTTTGCCTGCTGGCATCAGGTGCACGCCGGCGACGCCCAGTTCTTTGGCCTTGTCTATGAGAATTGAAGCCTGATTTACGCCTTCTTCGACCGGGTTTTCTGAATTCTTTATTTTCAAGGCCGTTTGCTCGCTTATTATGACTCCTGGAATTTTGACCAGCAGTTCATACATTTTGTAGGAATACAAGGGCACTATGCTCATTACTATCTTCTTTCTCTGATCGCCTGCTGTTTTCTCCATCTTCTGCAAAAAGTTTTCCATCACACTTGGCTCGAAGATTGCCTGCGTTTGGAAGAACCGCGCTCCAGCCAACAGCTTGCGTTGCATTTTGTGTATTTCAGGCTCAATTGGCTTGGTTCCCGGCGCCAGTGCTGCTCCGATGAAAAAGTTTGTTTTGGCGTTGAGTTTTCTTCCGCAGCCGTCCAGGCCGTTGTTCATGTTCTTCAACAGTCTTATGAGTGATGCTGAATCCAGTTCATAGACTCCCCTTGCATTCGGATGTTCGCTGCTGTAGCATTTTGGGTGGTCTCCAGTCAAAGCCAAAACGTTTTCTATGCCAAAGGCGCCTGCAGCAACCAAGTCTGATTCCAATGCAAACAGGTTTCTGTCCCTGCACGTCAGCTGGTAGACTGGTTCAAGGTTGTTTTGCTTTAGCATTATGCTGCATGCAAGACTGCTCATCAACATCATGCTTCCTGGGTTGTCAACCACGTTTATGGCATCCAGTTTTTTCCAAATTTTTTTGAACGACCTCAAGTCTTGCTTGAATACCGCTAGATTCGACCCTCTTGGCGGGGCTATCTCTCCTGTCACAACAAATTTCCTGCCCAGTTTTTCTGAAAGCCTGCTCATCTTGATTCTAAGTGGTATTCTATGCGTTGTATTGATTTCACGCACGCCCTTCGGGCATGCACACCTTTATTTACTCTCGAAAGTGTGCACCGTCATGAATTGCATTATTGTTCTTGGCTTAATTTTTGCTTTTTATTCTTTTGTACGCACCCGTTATGAATTGCGTTCGTGAGTATTGTTTTTGAGCTGTATTCTGCGTATTCATGAGGGGTGCGCGTTCATGAGTTTTATTATTACGCCTTATTCGACGTATTCATTAAGGGTGCGCATTTTAATTCTTGAATTTACCCTTATTTTTTAATTATTTTGACATTGATTTCGGAAGCCGGGTCTTCGTGAACTCATCAATCATGCCTCTTGAAAGCATTTTGCCGTATATCATGACCCAGACGCACGGTTTTTCGTTTACTTCACATTTTCCGTTTCTGACTCCGCCGCAGGGGCCGTTGAGGAGCTGTTTGGCGCACAGCGTCTTTACGTCATATCCCCCTATTTCATAGTCCTTGTCCTCAGGTTCTGCGGTCATATTGTTTATTAAAATTGTTAATAGTAGTAAAAAAGGGGCCTCTTTGAGCAGATTTATTGGGCTATTTCAATTAAGTAAGGTGAAGAAGGTTCTCGCCTATTTGAGCCCTGAAAGGCACTGCAGTCTGTTTGACATCATTGTGGCCCATGACGCTGGCGCTGATGTCGTGATTCCATACAGCAATGTTTGCCCAGGAGATGTCAAGGATATTGTCTATGGCTGTTGTTTCACAAGGCATCCGAGGGATTTAAGGAACAGCTGCATTTTTGTTGGCGGTTATAGCATTGAGAAGGCTGAGGAATTGGCTTCTGAAGCCCTTAGGGTTTTGAACGGCCTTCCGAAAGAGCTGAGGGTTAACATTGCCTTGGATCCTAATGGGGCTTACACCACTGCCAGCGCGTGCGTCGCCAAGATTAGGTCTGCAATAAAAGTTGAAAATGCTAATACAGTTGTTCTGGCAGGCACCGGGCCTGTCGGCTGTTCAACAGCAAGACTGCTCGCAGACCTTGGAGCTAATGTGTTGGTTTCTTCCAGAAATTTGGAGAGGGCTGAGAGGACTGCAAAAGCTATTTCAAAAAAGGTTTATGGAACCGTGGTGGACGGCGAGCAGACTCTTGCAAGCGCGGTTAGGAATGCTGACGTCGTTGTTTCGGCTGGACCTCCTGCAGTGGAGCTGTTGCCTAGGAAAATTTGGGCTAACTGTGGGAAAATCAAAGTCCTAACAGACATCAATGTTGTTCCCCCGTATGGGATTGAGGGTGTGAAACCAAAGGATGATGGAACTCTGCTGGAGGGAAGAAAATGCTATGGCGCACTGGCTATTGGAGTTCTGAAGATGAAGTTGCATCAGATGATGATAAAACAAATGTTCAAGGAAAAGGGAAGTTTGTTCAATTTGAAGGAGACTTATGGCTTGCATGAGAGCTGTCTTTTGAGGTGAGTTATGAGGATACTTGTTTCTGCAGGTCCGACGCAGGAGCCGATTGACTCGGTGAGGTTTATAACAAACTCCAGTTCTGGGAGGATGGGCTTTGCGCTGGCAAAGGCTGCAGTCAAAAGAGGCCATAAGGTGACTCTAGTGCTTGGTCCTGTGTCATTGAAGCCCAAACTAAAGGACGTTAGGGTTGTGAACGTCAGAACCGCAGATGAGATGGCTGAAGCAGTCTTGAACGAGCTTGGAAAAGGCTTTGACGTCTTTATTTCGGCTGCGGCTGTTGCAGACTACACGCCCGAAAAAACAGCCACAGGAAAAGTAAAGTCTGGGAAGAATCTTGTCTTGAGGCTGAAGCCGACCAAGAAGATTACCCTGCTTGCAAAGAAAAGTTTTCCAAAGGTTTTTGTCGTAGCTTTTAAGGCCGAGTATGACGTCTCGAAGGAGGAGCTGGTGAACAAGGCTTATTCCAAGATGTCTAGGGAAAAGCTGGACTTGGTTGTCGCAAACGACGTCAAAAAGAACAGGATGGGCTCCACAAGGACTGATGCTTATATACTTGATAGAAACAGAAGAGTCTATTACCTGACTGGCGGCAGAAAGGAGGCTATCGCTGGCAAGATTGTCAGATTCATTGACTGTCGCCTTGCGCCAGAGCTTTCTTGAATCTCGCAATTTGGACTCCAAAGAAGTCTCGGTTCACATATATCAAAGCAAGTATTGCTATGCCAAAGGCCACGTCGACTGGCCTGCTTTTAGACTGTATGATGATTGAGGTAATGCTCGCTATTCCAACTATCAGCATCATCGAATACACAGTCACCAGCATTCCAACGTAGAACTGGAGTATCTTAGGTCCAGTAGTCAGAGGCCTGTAGAGCTGTATTATCGAAGTCAACACCACAGTGCAGAGGAGCGTTGAGACGACCCTGTATTCAGGATAGAACACCATCCATCCTGTGAAGTATATCAGCAGTATTATGAGTATCGAGAAGACTATGAACTTTACGTTGGTCTTCAGTATCTGTATGAATTCCACGAAAAGCTCGAACACCGTCTTGGCTTTGAGTTTTTCCTTTGAAGAACGATAGACGAACAGCAAAGTTGAGAACAGTATTATGGATGCCACAAAATTCATTATACGCTGGTTTGGGTCTGAGATGAACGTGCGTATGAGCCACACTATCGCCAGGAAGGACAAAACCAGCGAGATGTCGATTATGTTGGACTTTATGCTGAGAATCAAGTTAGTTATCTTGTTTTTAAGTGCCCTTAGCAGAGTTTTCAAGTCTACATTCTTCCTGACTTTTTCCTCACTGCCGAGGGCTTCCTTCTTCTTCAAGTCCTTCAGTTCCCTGATTTTCTCAACCGATTTTTCAGTCAGCTCGAGGTAGTATTCCTCAATTTCTCTGTCAGTGACCTTTATCCAGCCGTCTTTCGCCAATGTGTCAACCCAGCCGTCAAAGGTTTCTGAGCTAACATTCAACTCCCTTACAGCAGCCGGCTTCTCCATCCTGCCATAAGCCTGAAGCAAAGCCAAAAGTCCTTCAGCAAAAGCAGGAATCTCCTCCTTCTTTTTGTCAGCCATCTTTCTGGTTTATAAATTAGAACAATGACTTATAACCACAACTTGCTGGAGCTAAGATACCGAGAACGATTGTGGGCGATAAAACACTTGAACACACAAATCCGAAAGAGTGTTATCTATTTTTCCAGCATGCACCCTTCCAAAAATTGCCTTTAAGGCAGGAGCTTGTTTTTCTTTATTTTTTCTGGAAGGTATTCTTCTGCAACAAACTCAAGCGACTTGGAAGCGAGAGCTTGCTGTTCTATCCTCACTCCTTTGTCTGACATCAGCTGCAGCTGGGTTTTCCATTCCTTGTTCTGGAACCAAGGATACTGCAAAAGCTCTGAAATACGTTTTTTGTCCACGTCCTTCAGCTTCTCAGTCACCTTTTGAAGCCCATACTCCTCTATGTCGCTCATCGTCATGCCCACAAACTTGGTTTCAGGCGTTCCCAACCTCTCGGACTCGTGCGCAAGCGCCATAGAACCCGCCTTTATCACAGAGTAAATATAGTAACCCCAGGGGTCGCCGTCTGTGAACATTATGACAGGAATCTTCAGTTCAGTGTTGATTCTGTGCACAAGCCTCCTACAGCCTCTGGCTGCTTGTCCTTTGGTGGAGACCATGATACAATTGTTGTCCTGAGGGTATTTTTCCTCAACCAGACGGTCGAACATCGCAGCAGTCTCTATCACAAGAACGTAATCTGCTTTAATCTTCTTGAACTTGTAGTGCTCAACAATGGAGGGCACTGAAAGGCCGCTTCTCCCGAGCTTTGAGCAGTCTATCAAGTCGCCCGAGTCTTCTATGATTATGTTTCCAATCAAAGTCCCCTTGTCGTCTGCCTTCAGATGCAATTCCTCACGCAACACCTTTAGGCTCGTCTCAAGGTCAACTATCAGCGGGTCAGACTCCCCCTGGTCTTCGAAAGTATTTTCCTTAGTGCTAGCAATAGCATGCTTCAGCTGGTAATACAACTCCCTTATGCTAGCTGTTTTGCCTTTTGAAACAAGCTCCTTGCATTTTGAAGCAATCATTGCAGACTGCATGAACTTCTTTGAATGCGCGATGTTCAGAAAATTCCTTGAGGAAGTCTTGTCGCCCAGACGCAGCAGGTTTGCAGCACGGTCGAACTTTATGTTGTTCAGACTCCTCAAAGGCACCTTAAACTTGGGCGACTCGCTTTTGGATACGTTTCCAAGTATCCCGTCTCCAAAGCCCTCGATGATTTTAACAACCTCCTTGTCCCTGGTTTCAGGACTCATTCTTTATCCCCCTCCTTGAACGACTCATCTTCAACCTCCTCCTCAGCCTCTTCCTCAAGCTCCTCCTCCAAGGCCTCTATCCTAAGCTTTTCCCTGACCAAATGAGTCAAATCCTTCAGTATTTTCTTCTCGTCCTTGCCTGTTATAAACGCCAAGGCGGGAGCCAGTTCAGTAGTATACTTCAACAGCGTGTTCAACTTCGCCTCTTTTTCTATCTCGCGCCGCATCCTTGAGTGGTAAATCTGGAATTTCCTGGCTGCTTCCATCAAGGCCATCTTTACTTCCTTGATAATCTCTTCTTCTTCTGCAACACTTTGCTTTCCGGCTGAAACATAGGGAACATACATTGAAATCAAGTTGACGAAAATCGTCAACGGAGAATTCTCAAAATCCTTTATGCCATAGCGCTTCCAGTCGACTGCGTTCACAGCCTTTGTCAATGCGCAGCCGCTTGCGTCAAACAGCAGGGGAGTAGAATTTGCGAAACGCATTATCTCTGCCTTAGCGGTCACGCCCTCTTCAACGTTCTCCCCAGTCGCCGGTCTACCTGCATTCCCTCCATAGGCAACCGCAACCTCAATCTGAAACGGAACCCCGCCAGAGAACACCTTCGGAGCTCTTGTTATGACAACCTCAAACTCCGGCTTCAGTATCTTCAACACAGCATTCTTAATCTGGTTTTCTCCAATAGGCCTTAATCCTTCAGAAGACGGCGCCATGAAGTCCATCTTGTCAAACGCTTTTATTATCTCCTCTGCCTCAGCCCAAGCCAATTTTCTCGGGTTTTTGTTCAAGTCGAAGGTAACCATCTTCTGCAGTTCGTTGACTTTGGCGCTGCTGACTCTGGAGAAAGTAGAACTTAGAAAAGAGCCGACATGCCTTGACTCAGTCGCCTTTGCATA
>VGJA01000054.1 GCA_016867655.1 Candidatus Altarchaeales archaeon
ATGAAGTTGAGAAGGTTTTAGGTGGCAGGCTGGATGGAATCACTACTGTAACTGGATTCAACTTTATGAACTATGTCAAGCCTGAGGATTTGTCTAAATTGCTTGAGAAATTAAGAAAACTGCCTAAGCTCAAAAGGCTTCTTTTTATAAACGATCTTGCACCTCACGTCTGTTGGGCTGTATCTCCAGACGATATTGTTGATACTGGAGAAGCGGTGCGTGATGGAGGTATCGGCGAGGTCTGCGTCGCATTCCGAGACCTAGATGCAATGGGGCGGGCGATTTTAAGGTCTCTTAATGCCCTAAAAGCAGGCTTGCCCGGGTTCAGTGTTAAGTTTTTCGAGGAGTGGAGTAGAGTTGAGTCTGTTGAACCGACAGCTCTTCAAAGGGAGACTCAACGGCAGGAGTTCGCAAAAGCGTTAGGGGAGCAACTTCCGTCTATAAATGCTCCAGATGATTTGAATGTGTTCATGCGAATGCCTGGTGATGTTGGCGTTACAATAACATCAAATCGTATTCTAATGGAGAAAAGTAGGTTCCATGGGAGACAGGACACTGAAATTCCTGAAGGCAAGGTGAAGGAAATAAACTCCCTGTGGGGGGTCCAGGTTTTTAGAAAATGATCTTCTGTTTTCTGAAGATTTTCAGTTTCTAAAATCCAGAACTGAAGACTGTTCATGCCTAGGGCATGAATCCCTATAAGGGGAAAACCCAAAACCGAAAACTGAAGACTGAAAACCTTATTTTTTTATTGTGAATCCTGTTTTTTCGGTCCATTCTTTGTTGAATTTGTAGAGTGTCTGCGAGAGTGCAGCTACAACGTCGTGTATTGGCGCGTTTTTCGCTTCAGTCTTTATTTGGGGTTCTCCTTTGTCGTCCCAGGTTATTTCCATTTTGAATGTTTTTTCTTCCATTGAGGTATCACCAGATTAATATTAGTCTTATTAATCTAATATGTCATTTGTCGTGAAGTATGATGTGGCTGTGGTTGGCGGCGGCGTTTCCGGGTTGTTGTCAGCTTTGGCTTTGTGCAAGGAGGGCAAAAAAGTAGTGTTGTTTGAAAAGGAAGGCCAGCTGGGCGGAGTCTTGAGGAGTTACAACGTTGACGGCTACCGTGTTGACACTGGGCCTCACATTATTACGCGTTTGGAGCATGGTCCTTTGAAGTATTTGATGGACAAGTATTTTGAAGTAACGCCCATTTTTATCCCGCATGGCAGGTATTTTGTGAGGACTAAAGGTGCTGTGAGGACTTTTCCCTGGAATCTGAGGGACTGGCTTTCTTTTGACTTGATTCCGCCTGTTGACCGTCTTTATTTGGTGAAGACTTTGTTCAGCGTTTCCTATTTGTTTGACTCTGAGCAGGATTTGAACGAGCTTAGTGTCGGAAAATTGGTTGGAGATGGCATAAGTCCTGAGACAAAAAGGTTTTTGGACTGCATGTGCGCGTTTATGACGGGTGGGGTTTCCATGGACGAGACTCCTGTAGCAAGGTTTATAGACGCTGAGAGGTATAAGAGCATTTCGGAGGGCTATTTGGACAAACTCTACAATGTGTTGATGAAGGAAGGCGGGTCAGACCAGACTTACCCTAAGACTGGCGTTCAGTCGATAGTGGATTCTATTGTGACTTCCATAGGTGGGGGGGCTGATTTGAAGGTGGGTGAGGAGGTTGAGAGCCTTGATGTCAAGGAAAAGGGCGTTGAAATTTCAACAAACAGGGGCAATTATACTGCAGAGTTTGTTGTCTACTCTAGTTTCGCTTCCGAGCTGCCCAAATTGGTTGGGAACCTTCCGTCTGGCTATGTAAGCTCTTTGTCCAAAATAAAGAGGATTAATTCGATGACCCTCTGGCTTGGTTTGAAGAAGAAAATCTTTCCGGAGCAGGGCAGCGAAATCTGGGCTGAGTCGCCGCCTTACTCTTGGGTTGTGCCGACTTCGAATTACGACCCTTATCTGGCGCCCAAGGACAAACAGCTGGTGGGGTTTGCGTTCATATTTCCGGGCGAGTTTGATGTGGAAAAGGAAAAGAAAAAGTGTCTTGGAATGATTTACTCCACAATGCCTGAAATAGAGAAAAATGTTGATTTCATGCACGTGCAGGCTCTTGTGCCTGAGAAGGCGGTTTGGACTGTCGGCTCCCAGTTTGCGGAAGTTAAAACCCCTTTGAAGAGGCTTTTTTTGGTTGGAACTGACACCGAGAAGCGGAGTATGGGCGTTACGAGGGCGTCTTACTCTGTGGTGAAGTTGCTTTCAGCTCTTAAGGAGGATAAATTTATACAGTAGACATTTTGCATAATAAATAAATTTGGTCTTCGTATGGGTGGTTCAGAGCTAATTCGTTGCCATACAATTAATATTAGCTAATATGCAAAATGTCTATAAGTAATCTATTACAACAAAATGAAGCGGAATGTTCTTACAGTATTTTTTGCGTTGATTTTATTGTCCTGCAGTTCCAGCGCCTTTTACCAGGATTACATGAGCTTGCTGTTGAATGCTAGCATTAAGGAGGCGATGAGCGGCATGGACGTCAGGGACATCAACGGAGATGGCTCTTTGGAGGTTCTTGTGAGTTCGTCTGCCGAGGGTGTCGTGTACGCGTTTGGTTCTGATGGCAATGCAGTCTGGAAGTACAAGGTTCCCGGTTATGTGAATTTTGTCAGGGCGGTTGACTTGGATTCCAACAACAAGAGCGAGATTCTGACTGGAACCAGCACGCATCTTTATGTCTTAAATTCTTCCGGCGACTTGCTTTGGAAGTTTTACACCGAGTACAACAGCGTTGAGGGTGCTGAGGCTTTTGACTTGGATGGCGACGGCTTGAAGGATGTTTTGTTCAGCGCAAGCACCGGCGTTTGCGGCGGCAACGTGTTGTATGCTTTGAATTCAAGCAATGCCGGGGTGATTTGGAAGTATGTTTCCGACTTCTATCACTCGAATGTCATAAAGTTTGTTCGTATTGATGGTGTGGATGTGATTTTGGTTGGTATGGTTCTTGCGCCAAGGGGCATGGGTGGTTGTATTCCGAATTTGGGCAAAAGCTCCAAGCTTGTTGCTTTGGACAAAAATGGAAACGAGCTTTGGTCTTTCAACACCAGCGGAGGCGTTGTTGACTTGAAGGTTGAGGATATTGATAAAGACGGCGTTGAGGAGATTGTGGTGGCGTCTACGCCAATTGTGTATGTCTTGAGCAATAGTGGCGTCTTGAAGTGGGAGCGTGATTTTGAGGACCGCGTTGAAGGTCTCGCCCTCGCGGACTTGTATGACGGCGGCAGACAAATTCTTGTGGCGACCTACAGGGCTTACCTGCTTTCCTCAACCGATAGCGACTACTGGGTGTTGAATACATCTGACCGCGCTTATTCCGTGGCTGCGGGTGATTTAAACGGCGACGGTAATCCGGAGTATGTGGTCGGCTCCGACAGGGTGTATATTTACGACTATGACAGGAATCTGGTTTGGAGTTCTGGAAATCTGGTTTATGTTGGCTACTTGTTTACCGGAAATTTTGACAACGTGCCTGATGTCGAGGTTGCTGTCGGCGCCAATAAGCAGGTTTTGGTTTTCAAGACCGGTTTTAGGGGCAGCTTGCAGAAGGCTGACGTGTACTACAACCGCGCCCAGCAGTTGTACAGCAGTGGAGAGTATTCTTCTGCACTGCATTATGCCATGCAGGCGAAGGATATTTACTACCAGTATCAGCAGGACAATGGATACCGGAAGGCGCGCTCGCTTATTGACTTGATAAGCGTCCGGGTGAATTCGACTTATGTTATTCTGCTGGAGGCTGACGACTACTACGATCGTTCTGTGTTTTTCTACACTGAGCTGGATTTCATAAACGCTTCTGTGAGCGCCCAGATTGCCAGAGCCAAGTATCTGATGCTTGAGAATGCGGAGGGTGTGAACAAGAGCGAGGATGTTTTGAACAAGTCCTTGGAGTTTTTGGCTAGGAATGTTTCCGAGATGAGGGTGTTGGCTGTTGAAGCCTACTTGGACGGAGACTTGGAGAAGGCCTTGCAATATGCCGAAAACGCAAGATTGATATACTCTTTTTTGAGGGCTAATGAGGAGGTTTCCGCAATGGACGACTTTATAGAACAAGTGAAGTCTTCCAGAAAATTGTCGCTTTCCGAAAGGCTGAGTGAGTTTGTGCAGAAGCCTGAGCTGAAGAAGTATTTGTTTCCTTCGGAAAACGAAATCATAAACCTATCCTTGTGGTTTGTCTGCATCATCCTTTTTGGACTGCTTTTGGTTGTCCTGAAGGCCGCAGCATTGTGGGTTTACCGCAGGTTGTCCAGAAAGACTTTGAACTTGGACAAAATTCAGGCGGAGAAGCCTGAAGAAGTTGGAGGAGAAAAGCAGGAATAATGATTCGGTTTTCGGTCTTCAGTCTTCAGAAAACTTGAAAACCGCGGAAACCATAAAGAGAAAACCCGTTATCTTAGTCTTCTTATCTCCTGTATTCTCCTTATTGCAGTGTCTATGAAGTACAATGCCAGCATGAGGCCTATTAGGTATGGGTACAGTGGTTTTTCTTCTTCTATGGTTTTGGTTGACAGTTTTTTTATTTTCTCCAGTAGGTCTGCCTTAAGTTGTTCCATTTCTGTTGTCTCGTACATCCTTCCGTTGGCCTCTCTGGCTATGCTGGACAGAACCTGCAGGTCTGGCCCGGTTTTTGCGTATTCAGTCGGGTAGTTGACTGATATGCCGCTGTTGTCTCCTCCTTCGTTTGACATTGCTGCTAGAAGATAGAAGCCGGTTTCGTTTGGCTTGAACTGGGCCGAGTAGACTTCCAGCCCGGTTGACTTCAATTCGCCTTCGGTTTTCACGTTGTCTTTTGTTATTGACAGGCCTGGCCTGGTTTTGGACTCTATTTTGATTGCGGTTGTTTCCCCCAATCTTGTGTCTGATGTTTTGATTCTGGTTTTTTTGTTTTTCTCCAGGTCGCCTATGACCCAGTTGGTCATGGCTGAAATCAATTTGTTGTTTTTCTTTTCATACATTCTTCCGGCCCAGGCTGTTCCGTCGTCTGTTGTCAGCGCGGCGACTCTGCCCAGCCCAAAGTTCCACACCGCTAGTATGGGGTTGCCGCCTTTGGTGGTGAGCAGCAGCTGTGAAGCGGTTTTTTCATAAACCTTGTTGTAGCCTCCCACCTGGGCGCTTAGGTTTATGTTCCGGGTTATAAAGTGGTGTTCATCCCTAACGTCGACTGCATACATTCCGGGTGTTTCTTCCTCCAAGCCCCGGCCGAACTCTATGTTAATCCTCTGGTAGGCCTCTGGCTTGAAGTATATGCCGTTTCCTGCTTCTGCAAGCGATTGCATGAAAACCTCGTCTGTGTCAAACCCGACGCCTACTGTGTAGACTTTTATGTTTTCGGAGCTCATCAGCCTTGCTTTCTCGCGCGCAGTCGGCATGGTCTTGGTTCTTATGACGCCGTCTGACAGCACTATGACGTATTTGTTTACTGCATGGTATTTCAGCATGTTTTCGGCTGTTTCCAGCGCGTTGAGCATTTCTGTTCCTCCGCCAAACTGCAGTTTTGCTATGGTGTCTTCTATGTCCACTCTTCGTTCGCCGAGTTTGTCCAGTGGTGCTATTACATAGGGCAGGGTGTTGAATGCTACCACTGCAACCGAGTCGTTTAGGTCGAGGTTTCTGAGTATCTTGATTGCGAGGGCTTTTTCAAAGTCTATTTTGGTTATCTTTTTGTATTCATCGCTCATGCCGTATTCAGTGCTCCCAGAGATGTCTATCAGGATGACTACTGCGATTTGTTTCCTCCTTTCTGGGGGTTTTTCCATGGACAATACTGGCAGCAGCGTCTCGAAGTAGCTGTTGTTATAGTTTCCGTAGTCAAAGGAGTTTTTGCCGCCGACTACTGCAAGCCCGTTTCCGTTCAGTATATACTCCTTCAGGTTTTCTATCGTGTTTTTGCTTATGGCGTTTGCGTTTACGTCGTCCAAATACAGTATGTCGTAATCCCTGAAGTTGTTTGGAATCCTGTCGCTTAAATCAAGGTTGTACAGCTCGCCCAAAATGGTTTTCAGAGGAGAGTTTGTCTTGTTTGTGACTAAAAGTATTTCCGGCTTTTCAACGACTTCCACTGTTTTGAGCATTTTGTCGTTTACTGTGAAGTAGTTGTTTTCCTCTGCCGTCACTTCCGCGGTTATCTTGTGGACTCCGATTCCGTTGAGCGAAAACGTCAGTGGTGTGCTCTTTCTTGGAGTGTTTTGCGTTACTTGGTAGCTTGTTATCTCTCTCCCGTCTGCGTAGGCTGTCAGCTTGTATTTGACTGGGTCTTTTTCATCAGCCGGAGCCTCGATTTCTATTTCAGCCTGGTAGTCCAATGGTGTTGTCACCTTGCTTTCACCTTTTATGTTCCTCACCAGTATGTCCCTTTCCCCTGTCGCGGGAGCTATTGTGTATATTGTTGTGTTTGACTTGCCCAGCTGTCTCGCAACGTCTACTGGGTTCTTGCCTTGGTTGCTGTTTCCGTCGCTCAGAAGTATTATCACGCTGTCGCCTTCTGCAGTTGAAATAGTCTTGTAAAGCTCCTCCCCCAGCATGGTTTTTTCTCCAGTTGAGAAGACTTCTACTGTGATTTTTTCCGAGGCTTCTGTTGCGTTATTCACTGCTGAAATTATTTCTGCTCTAAGTCTCGACGCCAGGGCTCCTGTTTTGTTTCCGTAAATGCCCATGCTTGGCGTCTCGTCTAAGAGTATTCTGACTGTTGGGGTTTCCTTTACTTCTGTCTTGCTTTGGCGTAGTATTGGAGACGCCAGCGCTGTTATCAGGAGTGTTATGAGTATTGCCCTGGACAAAAAGAAGAGAATGTTCCTCTTATTGATGCCACCCTTCCTTGTATACATGAGCAGTAGTATTAATGCCAGGGGCAGAGCTGCCATAACCCATGGGTTTTGCAGTTTAATCCTCAATATGGTATTTATGGCGTCAACAATGGGGCTGGTTTTCACTGCGACTGGTAGTGTGGTGGTTGCGTTTATTACCTCTGTTGTCGCGTTCGCTATTGTGTCGTTTATGGTAGTTGTGTTGATTATCTGCGTCGTCGCATTTGCTAAGGTGTAGTCTACCAGTGGCATCATAGCAGACCCCTCCTGCGGTAGACCTTCATCTCAACAATGAGGGCTACTGCAACCAGCAGCAGGATGTATCTGAAGAGTTCTTCCCTGGTTGTCTTTTTGTTCAAGTCAATTCCTT
>VGJA01000055.1 GCA_016867655.1 Candidatus Altarchaeales archaeon
TGGCCTTCAAAAGTTTTTTATACAACTCCTCGCTGTTTGCCGTTATAGCTCCTGCATCTCCTGCCGCGCCAAGGTTTTTCAAGGGGTGGAAGCTAAAGCATCCTGCTATGCCAAAGGAGCCCACCCTTTTTCCATAGTATTCTGCGCCAACAGCCTGCGCTGCGTCTTCTATTACATACAGGTTGTGTTTTCTCGCTATTTCAATTATCGGCTTCATGTCAGCCGGCCTGCCAGTCAAGTGCACTGGAATTATGGCTTTAGTCTTTTTTGTTATTGCCCTTTCAATCAAATCTGGGTTGATGTTCAAGTCTCCTCTGACGTCAACAAAAACCGGTTTGGCGCCTGCAAGTATCACAGAAGAAGCTGTCGCTAGGAAGGAATTTGGGGGAACTATCACTTCATCTCCATGGCCTACTTCAAGGGCTTTCATTGACAGTATCAATGCGTCTGTTCCGTTGGCAACTCCAATCGCATACTTTGTCTGGCAGTATTTGGCAAACTTTCCCTCGAACTTTTTTACTTCCTCGCCAAGAACCAAGTTTCCGGAATTCAAGACTTTTTCAACAGCCTTGAGGAATTCAGGCATTTTTTCCTTATACTGCTTGGACAAATCAACATACTTTACTTGCATTATTTCACACCTTTTTTCACCATCATTTTCACGTGGTAGTATTTGAGGTCGTCCAGTGGGCTGGGTATTAAGCCGTTGTCAAACGCTCTTTTCATGTCCCTTATCGCGTCTTCGACTGTGTAGCGGTATTGCCAGTTTAGGGTTTTTATCAATTTTTCTGATGAGGTGTAGTAGGAGCGGTTGTCGTCTGTCGGCGTTACCTCAATTTTAACGTGCTCTCCAACAATCGCTTTCACAGTATTGGCTATGTCTATCATCTTCATGTTCCTGCAGTTGGCGTTGAAAATCTCCCTGTTGATTAGTCTCTTTGGAGCGTTCAACAGCACGGCATACAAGTCGACCATGTCTTGTATGTGTATGTTGGGCCTTCTCTGCTCTCCGCCGAAGACTGTCATAACGCCCTTGTTTACAGCAAGGTTGGTCATGATGTTTACTGAAAGGTCCAAGCGCATGCTTGGGGAGTAGCCGCAGACTGTTGCAGGCCTGACTGAAACTGTGACAAAGTCGTCTGAAGCAACATCTCTTATAACTTTTTCTGTTTCGGCCTTGTATTTCGCATAGTATGTTATCGGTTCTAATGGCAGGTCTTCGGTGACGTTTTCCTCTTCTTTTATGCCATAGACGCTGCTTGAAGAAGCGTTGATAAACCTCTTTATCTTGCTTTTTTTTGCAATGTCAACCAACTGTATCACTGCGTCATAGTTCACCTCTTTTGTGATTTCTGGTTTCAAGTCGCAGCACGGGTCGTTGGATATCGCAGCCAAGTGTATTACAGCATCCATACCCCTGCAGGATTCCTTCACAATTTTCCCGTCCCTTATGTCTCCTTTCACAATCTCAAGGTTAGGATGCTCTCTAATAAAATCCAAAACCTTGTCGTCAAACATAAAGTTGTCCAATACTCTGACCTTGTAGGCGTTGTAAAGCAAATGCGGCACCAAAACAGCGCCAACATAACCTCCTCCCCCAGTAACCAAAACACTTTTTATCATTCAAACACCCTTGCTTTTCTTTACGATAACAGCCGGAACCCCGACTGCAGTAACCTCTGGAGGAATGTCTTCTATGACCACTGCTCCAGCGCCGATGGTTGAATTCCTGCCTATGGTCATATCCGGGATGATGCTGGCTCCGCTTCCGATGAACACTCCTTTTTCTATCACAACCCTTCCGGCAGTGTGGACTCCAGGGGAAAGGTTCACAAAGTCGTGTATTTTGTTGTCATGGTCTATTGAACAACTGGTGTTCACGAGGACTCCCCTGCCTATGGTGGTTCCGCTGTTTATGACAACATTGGGGTATATGACAGAACCTTCCCCGATTTTTACATTAAACCCTAGTATTGCAGTCGGGTCTACCAGTGTTATGTATTTCAAGCCGGTTTTTTCCAGGTCTGAGGCTATTCGCTCTCTGGCCTTGTTGTCCCCTATCGCGCATACTACTCCAAAAACGCCTTTATCTTTTAGTTTGCTTAAAGACTGCTTGCTTGCAATCACTTTATATCCCAAGCATTTCCTGCCTGATTCTATTTTGTCGTCTATCAGACCAATTATCTTGTATTTTTTCTTCTTCTGGTTTATCCTCTGCATTATGTCTAATACTGACGCCAGACCTCCTGTCTCTCTCGCGCCGTATATTGCAATTTTCACTTCTTTTTCCATCTTCTGCTTTTGATGAACAACTTTATTAATTCGACTGTTGCCTTTATTATAGCGCTTGGTTTGGAGGCACCTTCCACGCCCGTTGTTCTCGACCTGAGGTAGAAGCCTTCTTCTGCGTATTTCCAGTTGTTCATGAAGGCTTTAACGTAAATCTCGCCCAAGACTGCGTATCCGGTTGAGGAGATGTATATTTCATCCAATTTTTTCCGGTTCCATATTGTGAACCCGTTGGTGTATCTGACTTTTATGCCAAACAACAGTTTCTCAAGCAATAGGAATCCTTTGGATATAAGCCTGCGGTAGAACGTTCTCGTCTGTTTTTCGTTCAGCATGTATCCTGAAACAAAATCAACTTCCTTTGTTTTTGCAATAAATTTGGCTAGGGTTTCCAGGGATATCTGCCTGTCGCCGGGTATTGTCGTAACCCATTCTTTGGAGGCTTCTTTGAATCCCCTCGATATGCAGTAGCCTTGGCCCATGTTTCCTGGGTTGTGGAACACTTTTATCCCAAGGTTTTCTTTTGCAAGTTTGTCAGCAATTTTTCCAGTACTGTCAGAACTGCCGTCGTCATAGATTATCATCTCGTAGTCTATTCCAAGTTTCTTTGAAGTTGAAACAACCTCGTCAACAGTCGCCTCCAGGCTCCCTTCCTCGTTGAAACAGGGTATGACAAAACTCAAGCCGAATTTGCCCTGCGTTCCTGAAAGACTGACAGTCATTTTGCGTGTATACTACTATTGAAGTGTTTTTTATAAGCCCCAAAATGTCAGATTGCGCTCCCGTAACCAATCAATCCAACCCCAGCTACTATTAGTATTACCCCCGTCCACTTCCAGAAGCCCATTTTTTCCTTCAGCATTTTCATTGAGAGAATGCAAATCCAGACATAACTGAGTGCTGCAAGCGGATACAAGACAGAAAGCTCACCCCCTTTAAGGCCGGAAACAGACAGTATTGTTGAGATTATGAAAAGTGTTATTCCATAGAAAAGTTTTTTGTTTTTCAACAGTTTTTTCAGATTGAACTCCAAGTCTGCAGCGCCTTTTTTCAAGTATATTGAGCCAAAAGAGCCGAATACTGTGGCAGCTAATACTACTGCAACAGCCCAGGCTTGTGTGGTCATCTGCCACCTCCTTTTTTGGAGTCCGATGCGCTGCCCAAGCCGACGCAGCTTACTCCAATAACAACAACCAAGACTCCAACCCATTTTATTGCATTCATGAAATCTGTCTCAAAGAAGTATGGCGACATTATGCTAACCCAGATGAAATTCAGTGAGTAGATTGGATAAAGCAAAGAGAGGTCGCCGTATTTTAATGCCACTATGAGCATTATTGCGCCAAGGAGATAGAGCATGCAGCCTATTATTAGAGGTATATTTGAGAGCTGTTCTATTGGATTCCAGTTTAGGTTGTTTGCCCCGCTTTTCAGGAAGATTTGTCCAGTTGAGGCTACGAAGGTGCTGAATAAAACCAGCAGGACAGGCCACTTGTTTTCAATCATATTGCATTCACTCGAATAGTGTTTTTATAGAGTAAACATAATATATAGGAAACATAGGGGATATATTTCTTTTGAATAAGATGGCTAAGAAGAAGGCTGCTAAGAAGGGTAAAAAACTTGAAGTAGGTAAGCTGGTTAAAAAGCATCTGAACAAGATTGTGTTTTTGGCCATGCTGGTTTTGATAGTATGGCTTTGGACTTCTAGGAACGCGCCAACGGAAGTGTTAACATCTGAAGGCGAGAGCAGGCCTTTGAAGCCTTTGGACAATGAGCTACATTTCGGTTGGGATTATAAGGATGATTATTCCTCGCACAATTTTGTGTGTAGGACCTGCTGCTGCGACAAAAGCCGGAAGGACCATGTGTATGTAAGCTATGGTGATGTTGAGTTTGACTTGAGGGGCGCTGCCAACAGGACCAACATTGTAACGATAAGCGTGGAGAAGCTTAACGAAAACTGCAGGAGAAATGATATTTTCATAAATGGCATGTTGGTTGGCAATCTGAACAAGGAAACCAACGGAACTCCTAAAGCTGACTTCAGGTTTAATGTAACTCCTCCTTCAGATATTGTGCATGTGAAGGTGGAGATGGTGGCTGACCCAGACAGGTGTTGGTGGGGCAACGACCTGAGTAAAGCCAGAATTGACGTCATCTAGAAGTGATGCGAAATTATTTCTTTGAGAGAGTCACCTTCAGCAGGGTTACATCCAGATTGTATCTATCGTAGTGTGCTCTGAATTCCAAATCCTGGATTGCTTCTTTCAAGTCCAAACTTAATGTAAAGTTCTGGTAGGTGTCGTTTGCACTGAAATCTTTCGAAGAAATCAGCTTTCCAGCTACCTTGCCTGCGCCATGGTCTTTCGCAACTTCTATGAAGCAGGCTGCCTCATCGCCCTTGGAGTTGTCGCTGGCCTTCAGTGTGAATGTGACATCATAGGTGCCTGGCGGTATGTTCATGTAATTTCTGCCTATCAGGTATCCAAAACTCCCTCTCTCTGACATCCAGCTTCCATCAGGCAAGGCACTGCCAACCTCGTGCTGCGGGAAATCGTCAGCAGCCATCCACACGCCAGAAGTCGTTGGGGGTTCAGCCGATTCCTCGGCTTTTCCAGTGGTTATGTTCGCCTGTCTGAGCCATTCTCCAAGCCCGTAGGAATCGCGTTTATTACCCCATGCCAAATCCCAGTATCTCTGGAAGCGGTTGAACTCAAGCAGAGGCCAGTACAAGCCCGGCTGCTCGTAGATGTCATTTCGCTGTCCAATTAGGACTATGACATTTTCCTTTGTCAGCAGATTGAGGCTGTAGGAAACCATCAACAGCATTATGACTCCTACTGCCATGAGCCTCTTTTTTGTGGGAGTTAGTCTTGAGAGCAGTTCCTCAATTCCGACTATTGCGTACAGTGTAACTGGATAGATGAACATGTACATCATCTTGGAGTAGTAGTACCAGTTGACCCGCCCCATGTGCATGGCATAAGAGAATATGAACAAGTGTAGTATGGAGGCTTCCATGAAAACGAGCGTGTACTCCCTGTTGCTGTAGCTGTACAACAGGCCGGTTAACATCAGGAAAAGTGTTAGCAGCCCAAACCACTTTAAGTCAAAACCCAGCACGGCTCCAGACGGCCCATTAACGTTCTCATCTCCCAACGCAAGGAAGTTTTTTATGTTCCCAACTTTGAGTCCTTCTGAAAGCAGTCTCGACAGCTTGACTCCCGGAACAACGAAAACATCTTCGACATGTATTCCAGTGCCTCTAACACGGAACATTGTTCCATCCAGGCTTATGTCTATGCGTCCTATGTCAAACAGCCCCACTTTTTCAGGGGCTAATACTCCGAAATACTGGTGCGTATCAATTTTGTCGAAAGAGTAGCCCAAAAACTTGGAGTACTCCTCCAGTAGGTATAGGCTGTAGAATATGCTAAAAATTATTAGGAAGGTTAGGGTTATTTTTACTTTCTCTGCTAGCTTGAGTTTTGTTAGCGTGAGCGAGGCAATTATGAAAGCGAATATTATTGTCAACGACGTGAGGATTTGATATGCAAGTATGGAGCCCATCAAAGTCAGCAGCAGGATAGAGATTATAGCCCAGTTTTTCGGGTTTTCCACAAAGTCTGAAAGATTGTATGCAAACAATATTGCATAGTATATTCCAAAAAGATGAGCCCAGAACCCAAAGCCTATTAGGGCGCTTACTGGATATGTCGCAGTAAGCATCGCTATCAAAAACAGCAGTATATACAACTTGTTTTTCAGCCGGTCGTAGAGCATGCCGGAGAGCATTCCAACCATCAAAGCCGAGATGAATGCAATCAACGGGTAGATTAAATTGCTGTTTGCAGGCATGTCCGGCTCCAAAGCGTGGGCAAGCATTGCAGTGTTTATGTGAAATCCTGCCGGGTAGAACCGCCACTCCCTCACAGGCGGCGCTACTGCTTCCATGGTGTGTATTGTAGCAGAGTATTCTATGTGCAGGGTGCAGTCGAAGCCGCACGTGCACGGGGACGTGAAGCTTGGCATTGCAGGCCACATGTAGACCAAAAAGGCTATTACAAACGAACCAGCCACCAGAAGAAGTCTTTTTTTGTCTATGTTGACTTTGCACGGCTTTTTTTCGGCAGTCAGGTATAGCACTGCCATCAAAGTTATAATGGAGAAAACAAGAAAGTTTTTCACGCTAAGGCCCAGCCCAAAGAAGACTAGTGTGAATCCAATCAGTGAAATGCTTGTGAAGTATAATCCTACAGTAATGAAGAAAAGCTTCTCAAGGTGTATTTCACTGAAGGAATACCTGACTATCCGGTATGACATCGCCAGGACAACCAACACCAAAAGCAAGCCCAGCAACTCGCCCCCAGAATACAATGAAAACACTGCAAGAGCTATCACACAAAGTGCAAGAAGATAATTTACCACATTCTCCGCATTCTGTCCGACTGTTTTCCTTTGTTTCAACATCTTTATTCTAGGTTTAATTCTTACGTTTGATTCTCCTGTACGCACCCGTTATGAACTGCACTCTTAAGTCTTATTCTTACTTTGTATTCTACTTATTCATGAAGGGTGCGCATGTTTATTCTAGGTTTAATTCTTACGTTTGATTCTCCTGTACGCACCCGTTATGAACTGCGTTCTTAAGTATTGTCCTTGAGTTGTATTCTACTTATTCATGAAGGGTGCGCATGTTTATTCTAGGTTTAATTCTTACGTTTGATTCTCCTGTACGCACCCGTTATGAACTGCGTTCTTAAGTATTGTCCTTGAGTTGTATTCTACTTA